>JAIRJU010000075.1 GCA_031260485.1 Pseudomonadales bacterium
GGCTGGTATCGGCGGTATCGGCGGTGTAGAGCGTGAGGTCCATCGAGGTGCCGAGCACGCCATCGTAGTGCTGCATCACGGGCTCTGGCGCGCTCTGCGCCAGCGCGGATGCCGCGCACAGCAAAATGCCCCATAATCCGCGCCGCGCTGTACCAATCCCTATTGCACCAGCCCGTATTGCACCAGCCCGCATTGCAGCAAGCAGCGTGGCGTCAATCCAATTTTGTCGAGTTCTCATGGCCATCAATCGCACCTTAGTTCAGTGGTCCCGCACCATTCATATTTACCTGTCGGTCGCGCTGTTGACAATCCTGTTGTTCTTCGCCTTCACCGGCATCACGCTCAACCATGCCACCGATTTCAGCGGTGAGCCAGCCATAGACGAGCGCACACTCGATACCTTGCCCGCACTACCGCAAGACGCCGCCGGGATGATCGCCGACTCGCCAGAGTTGGCGCAATTCCTTCGTAGTGAATTTGGCCTCAGGCGCAAGCTGGTAACACTGGAAACCGAAGATACGGTATTGCTGGTCGATTACCGAGCCCCTGGCCGCAGCGTGCTGCTGGAGATCGACGCTGCCGCAGGCACGGCGCATTACGAAGCCACGGATTTCGGGCTGATCGCATTTTTGAATGATTTGCACAAAGGCCGCGACACCGGCGTGATCTGGAAGCATCTCTTGGACATCAGCGGCGTGCTGGCGGCGCTGTTTTCCCTGGCCGGTTTCGTGCTGCTGCTGCCGAACCGCTACCGCTTCAAGCGTATCACCGCGTACTCGCTACTCGGCTTTGCTCTCATCGGCGCAGGCTATTGGCTGGCGGCAATGTAAATGGGGTTGTAGTGGCTGTAGTTCATTAAGTGATGGTCCATAGTAACGGTCCATAGTAACGGCCAATAGCGACGTAAATGGAAAATCTTACCCATTCTCTCCTCGGCGCCACGCTGGCCAGCATCGCGGTGCCGCGCACCGCCACCGTGGTACAGCGCCGCGTGTTTTTCATCACGGGCCTGCTTGCCGCCAATCTGCCGGATGCGGATCTCGTCTACAGTGGGATCACGCCGCCGCCGCTTGGCTATCTGCTGCATCACCGCGGCCACACGCACACGATCGCCGGGCTCGTGGCCTTTGCGGCGCTGGCGTGGCTTATTACGCGGCTGCCGCGCGTACGCGAGGCAATTGGCACGGCAAGTGCGCGATTTTGGTGGCTGGTGGCCTTGGCGCTGGGTTCGCATCTGCTTGCCGATGGCTGGAACAACTATGGCATTCATCCGTTCTTTCCGTTATCGAATCAATGGTTTTACGGCGATGTAGCCTATATTTTGGAACCTTGGTTCTGGATGTTGCTCGGCGTGGCGGTGGTGCTGAACACGCGCAATCGCCATGGGCGCTGGAGCCTCGCTGCGCTGCTCATCGCGTTGCCGCTGCTCGGTGTGGCGATCGGCATGTTGCCTTGGCCTGCGATCGCTGCAATGGCGGGTGTGTGCTGTGTGCTGAGCCTGGCGTTGCGCACGCTCGATGAACCGCGCCGGGCGCTGATTTCGCTGGTGGCGCTGCTGACATTCGTGGTGTTGTCGTGGAATTTGCACGGCGCCGTGGTGCGCCAGATCAACCAGGCCGACCCTTTTGGCGCGGCACAAACGCTTGATCTCATCCTCAATCCGCGCCCGGCCAATCCCTTGTGCTGGGATGCGCTGCGCCTGACGCGCGACGCTACCGCCATGCTGACGATCAGCCAGCGTACCGTGGCCTTGCCATCTGCCGAGTCCTCCGCGTGTGGCCGCGATGCTGCGCCCGAGTGGCGCACCTTGGTGCGCGAATCGATTCCAGAACTACAGCAACTGGCGCGCGACAATTGCGAAGTGCGCGCCTGGTTGCAGTTTGGCCGGGCGCCCGCGCTTGGCGATGGCTTGATCAGCGACCTGCGCTTCGGCGCTGCGGTGCGCGGCAATTTTTCCGCGCTGCGCTTTACTGAAACGCCGCCGCCGCGCTGCCCGCCGAATCTTCCCAATTGGACGCCGCCGCGCAGTGATGTGCTCGATCGCTTTTGAGTAACTGCTTATAGGGGAGGGCACTGGCTACTCAAGTTAAGCTGGGTAAGGGGAGAGGCGCGATGGTATGGGCGTGGTCGAAGTTGACTACCAAAGCTAAGTGGGGTAAACAAGGCAGCGCTATCGTGGCACTGCCCTGCCGTAAGCTCACTCAAGCCCATTGCTACAGATAAGTAGCAATAAGTAGGTAAGAGGTAGCTTCGTTAACTTCCAAGTTGAGGAAAAGTTATGAAAAAAAGAATGAAAAGCCTGTGCATCGCATTGGCAGTTCTTGCGGTACCTCCAGTATTCTCTCAAGAGAGGCAGGACATACCTTTGGATTCAACACCCATTGTGGAGGTAACAGCGCCACCGGAAAGTATCGCCGACTCATTTCTCGAGTTCACGCCTAGTAGAGCCACTCTTATAGTTAGCCAAGAGGATCAACTACTGGAAGGAAAAGTAGACCTCATTTGGGGAGCTAATCCACATACAATAATTATCCCCGCACATATTATGATTCGCGCACTGGAAGTTGGAGTTACTGTGGAGATGTATGTAAAGAAATTTCCAGATCGCGATGCCTACTATCCAATTTATATGACCACTCGCGCCCGTTGAGGTATAGAAACATGAAAATCAAATCGATTGTATTTGTTGCAGCGATGCTTTCTCCAGCGTTGAGCTTTGCCAGTATTTGCCTTTTATCTGGAGCTAGCCCTCTGCCTTTTAGTACTGATTTTGACCTGGGGCCTACTGCTTATAACCTCATCATCTCCAATCCGGATGTGGACCCAGCTTTAGCTGCGGCTCGCGATGTGTGGAATACAACAAGGGCTGCTGGCCGGATAGGGCACTACTCAGGAACTGCGTTGGCAAGCGACTGTCCTGATGGAACAAAAACTATGCTTGGAGCTCTTAGTTTCGATGCTAGTTGTACTTACACGGCTCCCTATCGTTATGGCGGTACGTTAGCAGTTACTTGGCCCCTCTCTGGGGGCAAAAAAGCAATCCTTGTAAATCTGGATTACCCATGGTCTGCTGCTGCCGTTCCAAGTCCTATATATACCTTTGATGGAGTGTTTGACTTGCAGAGTGTTATGGCGCACGAATTGGGTCATGCGCTTGGATTGGCCCACCAATATTCAGGAGTTTGTGGTGCCACGAGTTCTCCCTCTTGTGCTGCAGCGCCAAATAAGGAAACCATGGCCCCCTTGTTCACTCCAATGTATTCGGGTTTGTATGGAAGTGGCGCTGAGCATTGTGAAAGAACTCTTGAGTCTGGTGATGTAAATAGTGCTAATGCTCTTTATTAAGGAGGGTGGCAGATGAACACGTTGATTATTAAAGTCGTGCACGCCGTTGTCTCCACGGGAAGAGGGATGCTGTTGCTGGTGCTTAGTTGGGCATCAATGAATGCAATAGGCACAGAAATCGCTCCTCCTCCGTCACCAACCTTGAGGGTGGATGTAATAGTTAATACTTCCAGCGGGATGAGTTTTTGGGGTGGTGACATTAATTCTTCTTCACCTTATTTCTTTGATGCGGTGGTGGAAGTTTTGGATAACGCCGTACAACAAAAGGGCGATTTGTATTTTGGCGCCATTTCTTCTGATGGTGTCACTGCGGCTACGTGGACCTCTGCTGGCTTGGCCAGTGGCTTTACACCCATTGCAAAAGACATTGATGTAGGTACGCCGCGCCGTTTCAGTGTGAGTAATCTATTGGGAAAAGCGCCTCAGTATTCTTTTATCCCTGGCACTCCTGCGGGAATGTATTTGGTTTTTGCACTGATTGCCAAAGCTGGGTCTAACCCAACTGTGCCAGATAATTGGTTGGCTGGGGTAATGCGACCTTTAATGGTAGGAAATGTTATGGCGTCATCGGTTTTATCGGTACCCGACGGATACCGGTTGATGACAGAAGACGAGGCGGATGCTGTCGTTATTTTTACGCCAAGTAGAACTATAGCCATGGCTGCTGGGCAGACAGATTTGGATTTAATGCTGGAAGGAACTGTACAGTTAGTAAGACCGCTGTCGGGTCCAGACGTGCCGAAACAGATCATGATACTTGCGAGTACCATCATGGGTTCCGTAGTGGAGGCAGGTGTTCCCGTCAAGATATTGCTGAGTAAATACCCTGGTAAAGCAGCGGGTGTTTACATGGTTGGGCGCCCAGTAAATCCAGAGAGAGACAGAGTGGAGTAAGGTTTCGTTGTTTTAACAACAGGCCTTAATATGCAAAAAACGCGGATTCCTTGATCCGCGTTTTTCATATGCTCATGAACCGTTTGACAAACCCCCCAGCGCCTCGGCATGATGCGCGCTCATGAACACAGTACACAGACACAAGCGTTGGTGGCGCCCCTCTGATCGGGCCGCCTCCGTCAAAGGAAGCGCAGCCGCACGCTAGCCGTTCGACTTCGCGTTCCTGTGTTCCAAACACCCTGATGAAAGGCCGCCCCGGCAACGAGGCGGCCTTTTTGTCTTTCGCGGCAATATGCCAGAAACGGTTCGCCTCTCGCTCACACTTTGAGGAGAACCGCTATGCAGATCGAACCCACACACCACTATCACACCCAGGGCGGCATTGCCGTGTACCGCGCCAGCATGGCCGCGGATTACCAGCAAGCGCGCCTCGACCTTCTGGAGGCGCTGGATACCCATGCTGGCGTGCTCCTGAG
>JAIRJU010000142.1 GCA_031260485.1 Pseudomonadales bacterium
GCTGCTCGCGGGCTTTACGCATCCCCCGGTTGTGGAGCTTTCCGAACGGCTCTCAAAGCTCACCGGAGGCGAGTTGGGGCATGCTTTTTATGCTTCGGATGGGGCTTCGGCCACGGAAATCGCGCTGAAGATGAGCTTTCATACGTGGCGCAACCGGGGTTTGCCGGAAAAAAACCGTTTTCTGTGTCTGGAAGGCGGTTATCACGGCGAAACCGTGGGGGCGCTGGCGGTGACGGATGTGCCGCTGTTCAGGGATGCCTACGCGCCGCTGGTGCGGCAGGCGGCCACGGTGCCCACGCCGGACGCGCGGCGGGCAGCGCCGGGGGAGAGCGCCGTGGATGCTGCGCGCCGTGCCGCAGCCGCGCTGGAAACGCGGCTGGAAGCGGAAAGCGGGCGCATCGCGGCGTTCATTCTGGAACCGCTGGTGCAGGGCGCCGCCGGGATGGTGATGTACGACCCGGAATACCTGCGGCTGGCCCGCGCGCTGTGCGACCGTTACCAGGTGCATCTGATCTGCGATGAAATCGCCGTGGGCTGCGGGCGTACTGGCACGTTCTTCGCGCACGAACAGGCGGGAATACGGCCGGATCTGCTTTGTCTTTCCAAGGGGATTTCCGGCGGCACTCTGCCGCTGTCCGTCGTGCTGTGCCGCGAGGAGATTTTTCGCGCCTTCTACGACTCCGACACACGCAGGGGTTTCCTGCATTCGCATTCCTATACGGGCAATCCGCTGGCCTGCCGCGCGGCGCTGGCGACGCTGGATATTTTTGAGGAAGATGATGTGCTGGCGACAAACCGCAGGCGTGCGGAATTATTGGGGCGTTTGCTGGAAGATGCGTTTTCCAATCATGCGGCGGTGCGCCACCTGCGCCAGCGCGGCATGATCGCGGCCTTCGACGTGGAGGGTGCGGCAGACGACTTTTCCCAACAGTTTTTCGCGGCGGCGCTGGAAGCGGGTGCGCTGTTGCGCCCGATCGGCAACACGGTGTACTTCATGCCCCCTTATGTCATGGACGAGTCGGAATTGCGGGCACTGACCGCCGCCGCTGCCATTGCGCTGGATCGGGCTCTGGCATGAACCGGCTCGATCACCTGCACGCCGCGCTCGACAGGCTCGACAGCCAGCTCTTGCGCCGCGTCCGGCGCGACATCGAAGGCTCCTGTTCGCCTCATGTCATCATCGACGGGCGGCCTTTTACGGCATTTTGCAGCAATGATTACCTTGGGCTGGCGGGAGATCCCCGGTTGGCCGAGGCGCTGGCCGAAGGGGCGCGGCGGTGGGGCGTGGGCGCGGGCGCTTCGCATCTGGTGTCCGGGCACTACGCCGTGCAACACGCGCTTGAAGAGCGGCTGGCGGCTTTCGTCGGGCGCGAACGGGCGCTGGTATTTTCCTCGGGCTTCATGGCGAACATGGGCGTCATCCCGGCGATGGTCGGGCGTGGCGACGCGATTTTCGCCGACCGCCTGAATCATGCCTCGCTGATCGATGCCATGTTGCTCTCGCGCGCCGACGCGCACCGCATCCAGCACCTCGATACCACTGCATTGGAACGGCAGCTGGCGATGAGCACGGCGGAAACAAAGTTGATCGTCAGCGATTCGGTCTTCAGCATGGATGGCGATGTCGCGCCCCTGCGGGAATTGATGGCGCTTGCAGAGCGGTTCGATGCGTGGCTCCTCATCGACGACGCGCACGGTTTCGGCGTGCTTGGGCCGCAGGGTCGCGGCGCATTGGCGGAAGCGGGCATCGGCGGCTGGCGGCTCATCCAGATGGGAACGCTTTCCAAGGCCGCCGGGGTTTCGGGCGCATTCGTGGCCGGGGACGCCACCGTCATCGAATGGCTGATGCAGAAAGCGCGCACCTACATCTTCACCACGGGTTCGCCTCCGGCGATGGCGCATGCGCTGCTTGCCAGCATCGAACTCATCGAGGCGGGCGATGATCGCCGCGCCCATCTTGTCAGGCTGATCGAATGCCTGACAAAAGGTTTTGCCCAGGAACGCTGGAAACTGCTGCCTTCACGCACGGCGATCCAGCCCCTCATCGTGGGAGACAACGCCACCGCGCTGGCGCTTGGGGCCGCACTCATGGAGGAAGGGTTGTGGATACCGGCGATTCGCCCGCCCACGGTTCCTACAGGCAGCGCGCGGCTGCGCATCACACTGTCGGCGGCGCATACGCTGGCCGATGTCGAGCGCCTCATCGAAACCATCAATCGCCTGGAAAAAACCTTGTGAACCGGAAAACGCCTTTGTTTTTCCTGCATGGTTGGGCGATGACCCCGGCAGTGTGGCAGCCCCTGATCGAGGCGCTTGCCACGGGAAAATCCGATTTCGAGATACATGCGCCCGCCTTGCCCGGTCACGATGGCAATGCCGCCGAGAGTGCGTCCAACCTCACCGCCTGGGCAGATGCGCTTGCCCCCGGCCTGCCTTCGGGCGCCACCGTGATCGGCTGGTCGCTCGGCGCCTTGCTCGCACTGGAACTCGCCCGTACCCGGCCTGAGCGCGTGGAGCGCCTGATTCTTTTCAGTGTTACGCCGCGCTTCGTATCCGCCCCCGATTGGCCTCATGGGCTGGATACGACGGTGGTTGCTTCCTTTACCGATGGATACCTCAGCCAGCCAAATCAAACCCTGCGCCGTTTCCTGGCCCTGCAAACCCTGGGAGACCCCTCCCGTCGGCAACTGTTACCCCAACTCGAAGCTGCTGCTGTTCCACACGGCGGGTACCCCTTGCCTGCGCTCGCCGATGGGTTGAAAATCCTTGCGGAGAGTGATCTGCGTTTACTCCTCACGGAAATCAGGCAGCCGGTGCGCCTTGTCCACAGTAGCGATGATGCATTGATGCCGGTCGGGGCTGCGCGATGGCTTGCCGCTGCCTTGCCCCGCGCCTGCCTGACCGAGATTGAACGCTGTGGCCACGCCCCCTTGCTGTCGTGCCCGGACGATTGTGCGGCGCTGATTCGCGCCAGTCTCGATAACGACGAATCATGAACGACGCTCTAGACCGATACAAAAACCAGGTTCGCCGCGCCTTCGACCGCGCCGCGCCCACTTACGGTTCCGCTGCCCATGTGCA
>JAIRJU010000154.1 GCA_031260485.1 Pseudomonadales bacterium
ACATCAGTTGTGCCTTCGGTCTTCCGCGCATCATTGTCCTCGTCGTGTCCATACCCTATACGACAAAGATGGGAATACTTTCAAATAATTCAATGAACTTCTAACTCAGGACACTAGCGGCGACAGCAGGCTAACCGCTATGAGCGGATAGCGCTCGATCCAGACGGCTTCGCCGCCAGTTATGATAGAGAGATGCCGCCTGGCGGCGATTGCGTTATGCTCTGCGCTGCCGCGCAAAATTAGGCGGTCATCTTCAAGTACGGGGGCCTGATGCCGTGAAAAAACTAAAACGCTCGTTCCTTTTTGTATCGCTTCTTCCTGCATTCCTGATCGCCAGCCCCTTCGCTGCGGTTCAGGCCCAGGAAGCCAGCTCGCCAGCGGCCACGCAAGTGCTCTGGTCCAATCCTGGCACCTGGCCAAACGGCAAGGTGCCGGTTGCCGGTGACAAAGTCACCATCGGCAAAGACAAAGACGTGATCCTCGATGTCAGCCCGCCTGCGCTGGGCGGTCTGTCCATCGACGGCAAACTCAGCTTCTCCAACAATGCCGACCTGGAACTGACCACAGAGTGGATCATGCTGCACGGCGAATTGGCCATTGGCAGCGAAGCTGCCCCCCACACGCGCCAGGCGACCATCACCTTCACCGACAACGTGAAAGATGAAGACGTCATGGCGGGCATGGGTGACCGCGGCATCATGATCTCAGGTGGAACCCTGAATCTGCATGGTAATCGCACCAACACCTGGACCAAGCTGGCCAGCACCGCCAATGCCGGCGCCACCTCGATACAGGTGCTCAATGCCGCAGGCTGGCAAGTCGGTGACGAGATTGTTCTCGCGTCCACGGATTACGATCCCCGGCAGGCAGAGCGGCGCACCATTTCCGCTATCAATGGCAACACGCTCACGCTCGACAAGAAACTGGACTACATGCACTTCGGCGAGATCACCTTCGACGTGGATGAGCGCGGCGAAGTCGGTTTGCTGACGCGCAACATCAAGATCCAGGCCTCGGCCGACGCGGAACAGTCCTTCTTCGGCGGCCATATCATGGCGATGCCTTCGAGCAAGATGTACGTCTCCGGCGTCGAGCTGACGCGCATGGGGCAGTACATGCACCTGGCCCGCTACCCGATCCATTGGCATCTGGGCGGCGAAGGCAAGGGGCAGTACATCGAAAATTCCGCGATTCATGACACCTACAGCCGCTGCGTGACGGTGCATGGCACCAATAATCTGCGCGTGGAAAACAACGTGACCTACAACACCGTCGGTCACTGCTTCTTCATGGAAGACGCCATCGAAACCGGCAACCAGTTCGTCCACAACCTGGGCGTGCTGACCAAGTGTCATCCTGACGACGCCCCCTGCGTGCCGACCAACCTCGCCCCGTTCGGAACGGAAGCGGATGGCCAGAACTTCAAGACGGCCGGCCAGGATGCCAAGGATATCCTGATCCCTTCCGACAACACGGCATCGACCTTCTGGATCACCAATCCGGACAATATTTACCGGGACAACGTGGCCGCAGGATCCGAGGCAACGGGTTTCTGGTTCGCCTTTCCGGAGCATCCGACGGGTCAGTTCGAAGGCACCGAGATCAGCAAGACCACCTGGCCACGCCGCACCGCGCTGCGAGAGTTCAAGGGCAACACCGCCCACTCGAACTTTGACGGCTTCATGGGCGACCGCGGCCCGCAGCCCGATGGTCATTTCAGGACCGGCTCGCATATCGCCCTTGCCAATCCCGCTGATGCGAACAGCGCTCAGGTGGAAACGGTCATCGAAGATTTCACCAGCTACAAGAACAGCAATGGCGGCATGTGGATCCGCGGTGAGATGGATCTGTTCAAGAACCTGAAGCTGGCCGACAACGCCATCGGCTATACCCATGCGACGGCTCTCTCTGGTCGTTCCGCCTACACTTCACGGGTGGTCGACTCACTGTTCGTGGGCGAAACCGGGAACATCGGTAACCCCAGGGCGCCAGCGGAAATTGCTTATGGTCGCAGCTTGCCCAAGCCCGACCTCGCGGATTTCCCGATTCGTGGCTACGAGTTCTACGATTACCGTCATGAACTGGACAATGTCACCTTCGTGAATTTCGAGGACAACGCCACCCGCAAAACCGGAGCGATCTCTTATCTGCTGTTTACCAGCTTCGGCATGAGCTCCAACAACACCATAGAGCGCGCGAAATTCATCAATGCCAAGCCGGTGTATTTCCCGCCGATGGAACGCAAGTGGAGCAACGATGATGCTGGCAGTGGGAGCTATAGGACCTCGGTGTTCCACGACGTGGATGGCTCGGTCAGCGGCGTTGCGGATTCCTACATTCTCATCAATGACATCAATAACGGCATCGCCATCGACGACGCCTGTGATCTCAGGCCGACCTGGAATGCCGCGGTATGCACCGGCGATGTCGGGCGCTTGTCTATTGGCGGCGGCGGCGGTGGTGGTGGTGGCGCTCCTGGCGCAGCACCTCCAGCCGGTGGTCCCGGCGCCGCCGCAGCCGCCGCTGCTGGTGCCCCAGGCGCCGGCCCTGGCCGTGGTGGTCCTGGCGCAGCCGCTGGCCGGCCCGCCGCAGCGCCTCAACCGCCAGTCGTTCTCAGCCGCAATGGCAAAGATCTCACTCTGGCCGGGGCAACCAACATACGCGGCGGCACCGAGATCAAGGTGACAACCGAAAGGCCGTCCGTGGCCCTGAACCTCAGTGAACTGGATAGCGGCTCTTGGGTGATCTTCGAATTGCCAGGCTTCACCACCGCCGCCTCGGGGACGCCGCAGGACAGCCTGGATGCACTGCGTAAGGCCAGCGCCACCTCGTACTACAAAGACAAGGATGCGCTCTGGGTGAAGGTGGTCTCCAGCGGTGCAGGCGCCCGCCTCTCCGGCCCTAGCGCGGGTGGCACCAGCGTCCAGGTCAGCCGCTAGCTAAGCGCGACCTTGCCGTATGAACAAGAGCCCTCGGCACAAAAAGCCGGGGGCTTTTTTTGGTGCGCTCATCCGCAACGCCATCGACATGATCGAACTGTCGCCGGAGATGTCGAGCGATTGATGAAAGACGAAGGCATCCATGCAAGCAATGGGATTGCTCAATGACCACGCTGTCGGTTGTGTCATCCGCGCAAAGGCCGAGAAAGCGTGCAAGGCGCTGCGCCGGCCTGCGATGTGATCAGGGTGCAGGGATCAGCAAAGATCAGCCACCATGATGATTCTTGCCGAAGCCTGCGAATCATCGGCGAGCCGCGCTGCCTGTTTCTCGATGGTCTGCTCGAACAGTGTGCGCACCAAGCGTCCGTTGCCGAAATCCGCGCCACGGGTTTGATACAAGTCCGTCAATTTGCGCAGCAGGCTTTGCTCCGCGTCCGGTTCCATCGCAACGCCGTGGTTCGCGCACAGCGCGGTGAAGATGGCGAGCAGTTCATCGGGTTGATAGTCAGCAAAATGCAGTGTGCGCGTGAAGCGTGATTGCAGGCCGGGGTTAGCGGCGATGAACTGCTCCATCGGCTTGCTGTAGCCGGCCACGACCACGGCAAGACGGTCGCGCTTGTCTTCCATGATCTTCAGCAGCGTGTCGATGGCTTCGACACCAAAATCATTGCCCGTATTGCCAGCCAATGTGTAGGCCAGGGCAATCGCGCTATGTCCCCCGCTGCGCTCCGAAGAGCAATTGTTCCCGATAGCCCTGGTTGTAAGAGGCGCGCATTTTGCGTCGCCGCACGCTCATGGTGCTGGCATCGTTGGTG
>JAIRJU010000223.1 GCA_031260485.1 Pseudomonadales bacterium
ACTGCGCCCGCCGTTCGTCGAAGCGGACGACAAGATTCTCCGCGACACCGAGGGGCGCACCTACGGCAAGTTCCTCAAAGCCGCTGGCGCGCGCATGTTTGAAGACCCGCACAAGGCCGGCGCATGGCGCAAGGTGTACGACCTGTCGGATGCGAAGGCGAAGGTGGCGCTGGAAGCGGCGGGCATCAAGGTGGCGAAACCTGCTGCGACAACCACGAGCAAGGCGCAGAAGAAAGCTAGCAAAGCCAACGCCGCACAAACGCAGGCAGAGGAAGCTCTCGAAGAGCAGTACGCATGGAAGCTGTTTGATGCCACGGTGCAGAAGGCACCGACCACGCTGACAGCAGCAACGCTGGCAGATGTAATCGTGCGCCTGGGCGATAGCTCATCTCCTGCGGTCGAACACATCATCGCAGCCTGTGGTCTGAGCAAGAAGCTCACGGCGATAAATGATGAATATGAGTTGCAGGCGCTTGGCATCAAGGAATTGTCGCGCCTGGCGTTCGCGGTGCTGCTGGCGGAGAAGCTGGAATATACCGGCTCGGTTCAACAGTTGGAAAGTGCTGCCACGGCTTTGAAAGTGGATTGCAAGAAGATTCGCGCCGAGGTGGAAGCTGCGATCAAGTCACCGCCAGCGATGGAGCAGACATCCGCGCCGACGAAGGATAAGCCCACGCCTACACCTGCGCTCAAAACGAAGGCCAAAGCCAAAGCAGTGAACAAGCCCAAAACCAAAAAGAAGGCAAAGGCCACGCAGGCCAAAAAGAAGTAGGGGCGATACGCCGTGACCTTTGAACCTCTGGACGATGAGCTTCGCGCCGAAGCTGCGCACGAGCGCCGCATCCAGCGGTGCCGCAGTTGCAACGCGAAGATCATCTGGTTTACCACGGCTGGTGGGAAGCGTATGCCAGTCGATGAAGGAACCGTCGAGCTTGGCGATTACACGCTGGATATGAAGCGGCACGTCGCTCACTTCGCTACGTGTCCGCACGGCAATCAACATCGGAGGTCGCAGTGACCTACCGTATCCTCGACTGCTGCTGCGCGAGCCGCGCAATGTGGTTCAACCGCCAGCACCCCGATGCGGTGTTTGGTGACCGGCGGCGAGAGACCATCACAGTCACTGACCGCTCACACGGCAACCAGGCTGGCCAGCGCGTGCTGCGCATTGAGCCTGATGTGCTGCTGGACTTCCGCGCGCTGCCATACCCTGACGACACGTTCAACTTAGTGGCCTTTGACCCGCCACATCTTGTCCGTGCTGGCCCCAAAAGTTGGCTTGCCGCCAAGTACGGCAAATTGAGCGCGGATTGGCGTGATGACTTGCATCGGGGATTTACTGAATGCCTGCGCGTGCTGACCACCAATGGGGTACTGGTGTTCAAGTGGAATGAAACACAGGTGCGCGTCGGCGAAGTGCTGGCGCTGGCACCAATCCAGCCGCTGTTCGGTCATGTATCAGGGCGTAGGGGGCTGACTCACTGGCTGGTGTTCATGAAACCTTCCACCCGGAGTCCACGATGAACAACAGCCGGGTGTGCTGTGAGTGCGGCAAGCGCAAACCGATTGATGGCTACTACCGCCACCCGAACGGACGAGCCGGACATGCCAGCGTGTGCAAGGTCTGCAAGCGTACGTACCAGCGAGCGGCGTATGCACTGAAGGCTCCCATCGAGCGCGTGAAAGCCCGCGTGCGATACCAGACCGATGCGGAGTACCGACGCCGTCGTATGGAAAGCGCGGCGCGCTACAGCCACACGCCGCAGGGGCGCGAGTCGCGTCGATTGACGAACCGCGCCTATCGAGCCTATCGCCGCGCCATCGGTGCGCCGCCGTTTCCGAGCGCCAGACCGGAGTCAATCGCGGCACGTCGGGCACGATGTGAGCAGCAGCGCGTGCAGGAGGCGTCAGCGTCGTGAACCCTGACCAGCAGGTGCGAGTGGCAGCGACCGTCGGCGCGCCTGATCCAGCGCCCGTGGTACGCTGGCTGCAAGAACGCCTGAAGGCTCGCCGTATGCAACACCACGTCACCGCTGCACCGCCACCACAACCCATCATCACCACGCGGCGGCGGCGCTGATGCGCGCGGCCCTGTATCTGCGGTCGAGTAAAGACCGCTCTGATGTCTCTATTGACGCACAACGTCGCGAACTGGTGACGCTGGCGCACTCACGCAACCTGAGCGTCGCGGCCGAATTTGCCGATGCCGTGCAATCCGGCTCCACCGAGGATCGCCCAGCGTTTCGCGATCTCGCGGTGGCGATCAAAAACAAGCAGCGCGGATGGGCGCACCTGCTGGTACTGGACACCTCACGCATCGCGCGTGGGCGCTTCATCGCCCAGGCATTCAAGCGCGAATGCGCGAAGCACGGCGTGCAAATCCTCTATGCCAAACTGCCGGAGACCGATCCCATCTCCACCGTGATTCTCGAATCAGTGTTCGAGGCCATCGATGAGGTGCACAGCCTGATGAGCCGCGAGAAAGGGCTGGCGGGCATGGCTGAGAACGTCCGGCAGGGATTCAGAGCGGGTGGCCGTGCGCCGCATGGCTATCGTCTGGAGCACACGCCCACAGGTGCCGTGCGTGACGGCAAGCCGGTGACGAAATCACAGCTACGCCTGGCCGGTGGCCACGAGACGGTGCGGCAATATCTCACGGCGCGTGCCGCCGGCACGCCA
>JAIRJU010000273.1 GCA_031260485.1 Pseudomonadales bacterium
TCGTTTGATTGGTCGTTTGCCCACATTCAATCATGGCACTCGATGCCGCGCGGTTGTACCGCTGAGGTGGGAGGTCTCCTTTTTACTCGTTCAACCCGGACGGCTTCGCCGCCGGTTAATTTAGGCGATGGACGGAGCAGCGAGAACGCGGCTTGATGGCGTGTTGAAAAACGCGAACCCGGTAGAGCTATTCAAGCTCAATATCGCCGAGTTCACCAAAGCCATCGGCAGGCTCTATGCTGAAGTTGATTACACCCACCCGTTTAGAGACGGCAACAGCTGGACTCTGCGCCAGTTTATGCGTGAGCTCGCTGGGGCTTCGGGGTATTCCATTGAAGGCAACCAGATCTTGCCAGACTTGCTGCGTGATGCTATCCGGCCGAGTCGCGCTTTCGAGATACAGATGCCAGGTAACACGAAGGAGCAAGGTAGGGCGCTGCTGGCGGTGCGTGAGCACGTTCAGGCGACGCTGGACCTGGGTGAAACGAAGGATTTTTGTCCGTCGGCAAGCGAGAGGGGAAAATGCGTCCTCTCCCACGTATGGGAGAGGAGCTTGGAGAGAAGAGCGAGGCGATCCTGAACGGTTTAGTTCAGCGTAACCTTCGCCAGCGCCGCCGTGATGCAGGCTTCGTCCTTATCGCCGCCGGGTGCGCCCGAGATGGCGAAAGCGCCGAGCAACTCAGTGCCATTTTTGATCAGCACCGCGCCTTGACGCGCAGTGCCGATGGCGGGGTCGGCCTTGATTTCGGCGTCGAGTGCGGCGTCGGTCTTGGCTTTTTCAGCGACTTCGCCAGAAGACATCTGGTACTTGAGGGCCGCGGCGACCTTGGATCTGGCTACGCCTTGCGTGCGCAGGGCGGCGTTGTCCGCCGACAGCAATACCACCGGTTCGCCATTGACGTCGGTAATCAGGGCGGTCACGTTGTAGCCGTCGGCGGCACAGGCGGCGATCGCGGCCTGCGCGGCTTGAACCGCGGGCGCGAGCGCGGGCGCTTTGGCGCGTGGTGCGGGGGCGCCGCCGCCAGCGGGGGGCTGGGCGAGGGCGGTCATGGTGGCCAGTGTGGAGAGTGCGGCGGACATCAAGATTGGTAAGCGTTTCATGGTCAAGCATCCTCGTTGGTGATCTGTTGGTGATCGAAGGTTGATGGAGTCGATACGTCGTTCTGCTAGGCAGAGTCGCAGACTACCGCTGTCTGCCTGAAACAGGCAACCCACAAAACAGGCTTCTGCCGAGCTTCTGGGGTTGCGTGGTTCGCGCCAGCGCGATTGACCATTCCAGTTTGCTTGCCGCATAGTCCGCGTCAGGCGCATTGCCGTGAGTTGGCGCGCGCAGACTATAGACCACAAAAATATAGACCACATCAGCAACAGCAACAGGGGGGTAGCGATGAAATTTACACAATGGGCCGGGTTGGGTGTGCGCACCTCGCTGTGCCTTGGTATTGGCGCTTTCTGCTTGGCGCCCGCCAGCGCGACATCCATCACAGGTTATGTGCTGGATCAAAATGGTAAACCCTTGCCCGGCATTGCGGTGCTCTATGAACGCGGGCAGGGCGCGCGCGGTGCCAGCACGGTCACTGTCTTCAGCGGCAGCGACGGTCACTTTCGCTTTCCTGATGACTACCCTGAAGCAATCGACGCCACGGCGGCGCTCGCTACCCGCGGCCTGGGTTTCAAGCAGGTCGATAGCGTGTTCAGTGCGGCGGGCGCAGCGGCGACGTTCACGTTCGTGCTCCAGCCGACAAATAACCAAGCCGCAGTGGCGCCAGCGTCCGCGTGGTTGAAATCGCGCATCGCGGGCCGCGAGCAGCAAGCGGCGCTCATCATGAATTGCATCGACTGTCACCAAGTGCCTTCATTGGAAGTACGCAACTATGCCGGCCTGATCGACGACTTACACGCCGCTGATCCACACGCGGCGCGCACGCAAAGCTGGGGTGCTATCGTCAAATACATGGATTTCATCACCACCTGGGATCGCCGCGGCGCCGCGCCGGACCAGTTTGTGGGAGAAGAAACTGGATACAAGGTTAGAAACGGCGAAGCCGTGGTGAATTTGCTGGCCAATAGTTTTATGGATCGTTTGGACAATATCGAGAATTACGATTGGGGCGCGCCGCTCCTTGCCACCGCAGATACCGCGATCTGGGAATACGCGGTGCCGGAGCCGAACACGATCCGCGAGGCGGTGCTGCTGGGGAATCCTGCGCGCCTGTGGGCCGCTGACGTGAGCGCCAACCGTATCGTGTCCATCGACATCGCCACCGGCGAGCAGAAGGATTATGAAGCGCCTACCCAGACCCCGCTCGGCCCGCATTCGCTGCACCGGGGTGCAGACGGCATGTTATGGATCACGCCATTTTCCAGTAACGTCACCGCGCGCTTGAACCCCACCACGGGGCAATGGAACACCTGGGCGCTCACCACCGATCAAGGCCGCCGTGTCGGTATTCATGACCTAAGCTTCGGTTATGAACACGAGCTGTTAACCGATGACCATGGCCGCGTGTGGTTTTCCGACATCGGCAATGCGGGCGTTGGCTATTTCGATCCCGTCGATGGCAGCGCCAAGGTATGGCGCGCGCCACTGGCGGAAGCGCGCGCCAACGACGTTGCGCTCTATGGCAGCGCGTCGATCTACGGTTTGGTGATGACCAAGGATCGCAAGGAAGTCTGGTACAGCCAATTGGGCAATGGCGTATTCGGCGGCTTCAATGTCGAAACCCAGGAATTCATCGGCCCCTTCCTGTTGCCGAGCGCGAACGCGGGCCCGCGCCGGTTGACCATCAGCGACGATGACATCATGTACCTGGCCTTGTACGGCACCGGGCAGCTTGCCGAATTCGACATCAAAACTCGCAAGATGCTGGGCATCTACGATCTGCCCGACACCGCCAGCGCACCCTATGCCGCCACCTGGGATCCGGTGCGCAAGGTGGTATGGGTGGCCAGCGCCAATGGCAATGTCATCCAGCGTTTCGATCCGCGCAGCAAAACCTTTGGCGTGTTGCCCTTGCCGCATGACGGCACGTTCTTGCGCATGATCGACATCGATCCTGAAACCGGCGTGCTGGTCACGTCTTCCGCCAATATCGTGAAAGTGGTGAATGGTCCGCGCCTGGCGCTCATCGTCGATCCTGGCGACGGCGCCTATCCCAAGAAGTTTTCACCCAGCAACGCCAGCGCGCCGCATCCGGCCCAGTGAGAGGAGCTCATTCATGCACCCACAACGATCATCCAGGCAGGGCTGGCTCATGCTGGGCCTGTTGTTGCTCATGGCGCTGCCCAGCGCCGAAGCGCAGGAGCGCGGCGCCACTTTGGTGGAACAAAAGGTCTGTTTTGGCTGCCACCAAATGACCAGCGCGTCGATAGGCCCGCCATGGCAGGCCATCGCCGTGCGTCATGCGGCGCGCAAAGAAGTGATGGTGGACGTGCTGGCCAGCCGCATCATGCGCGGCGGCGGCGGCAATTGGGGGCTCGTGCCCATGGTGCCGAATCAGCGGGTCAATGAAGCAGAGGCAAAAGTGCTGGCGGCATGGGTGCTGGAGCAACTGCCAGCTAATCAACTGCCAGCAGCCAATCAACTACCAGCAGCCAGCCAACTACCCACCAGCCAACTACCAACCAACCAGAGGAATGCTCAATGAAAGACCTCAAGCATTTTACGCGCCGCGACATTCTGGCCCCTACCGCGGCCATGGCGGCGGCAGCGGCCTTGCTGCCCCAGCAGCCGCTCCAGGCGGCGCCCGCGAGCGAAGAACCCGTACCGATTTTCGATGGCATCATGCAGGTGTGCTACATCGTGCCTGATCTGCAACAAGCCATGCGCGAATATGCCGAGCTTCTGGGCATCGGCCCTTGGTCTGTCACCGAGCAATTCAAACCCAACGATTTGCGTTACCGTGGCCAGCCGGTGGCGCCGGATGTCACCATCGGCATGAGTTATTCGGGGCAGCTCAACATCGAGTTGATTCAGCAGCGCGACGAGACTCCCTCGGCGTACCGCGAAACCTTCCTCAAACGTGGCTATGGTTTTCATCATTGGGGCGTGGCCACGTCGAATTACGACCGCGATCTGGCGCGCTACCGTGAGCGTGGCATCGAGATCGTGTTTTCAATGACACTCGGCAGCGGCGTTCGCCTGGCCTACCTCGACACGACGGAGCACCTGGCCGGCATGGTCGAGTTGATCGAAATCAACGACAACGTGCGTACCAGCTTCACCCGCATGTTCCGCGCCGCGCGGGCCTGGGATGGCAAGACGCTGCTTTCTAGTGGTTGATTGGTATTTATTGATAACTGGCGCGTTTCGCAATTTGGACTACATTGAGGCTCTCACCGACGGCGTTGAGGGCTTTTTTTTGGTGCGCCCAGGCTGGGCGCACCAAACAAAAACGCCGGCAATTGCCGGCGTTTTTGCAGGAACAGGCTGTGCTCAATTACTGGGTGCGGCGATGATTTGCATTTCCACGCGGCGGTTCTGTGCGCGACCGGCGTCGGTGCTGTTGGAGGCGATGGGCTGGCTGGGGCCCATGCCTTGCGCGATCATGCGGCCTTGATTGATGCCGTGGATGGCCAGGTAATTGGTGACGCTGGAGGCGCGACGGTTGGACAGGTTGTAGTTGTAGTCGGCGCTGCCGGTGGAATCGGTATGGCCGCTCACGATCAGGCGGGTGTCCTGGAATTTATAGAGCGTTTCCCCTACGGAATCGAGCACGGCGTAAAACTCTGGACGGATGGTGAATTCATTGGTGTTGAAGGTGATGTTGCCGGGCATGATCAGGTTGAGCTGATCGCCGTTACGCTGTACTTCCACGCCAGTGCCTTGCATTTGTTGCCGCAATTCGGCTTCCTGGGCATCCATGTAGGCGCCGATGCCTGCGCCGAGGAGGCCGCAGCCCACGCCGGCGTTACGGGCGCTGGTACTGTTGCGGGTGGCGCCGAGGAGGGCGCATACGACGCCAGCGCCAGCACCGTACTTTACGGCTTTGCTGGTTTGCGTTTCTCCGGTGTAGGGGTTGATCGTGGTGCACGCGGTGGTGCCCAGGGCCAGGCACAGAGCGGTAACGGCGAGTCGGGTGATTCTCATGCGGTTCTCCTTGGGAGTTGGGGTTTGCTGTTCACTGTAGGCGGCTGTAGGTAGACGGCTGTAGACGGCTATCATCCCACGTTTGCCGCCAGCGTAGTGTGATGCGGGTCTCATAGTAGAAAAGTGCAACCAAACTGAATCTGAACGAGCAGTGCCAAGTTTACCGCGAGGCGAGCGCTTGCGACCACTCGTCGAAAAGATTCGCCCGGCAATCAAGATCACGATACACCGCAGTGGCGACGCTCTCGAACAGCGAACTTTGGCAAGTCAAGGCGAAGAGCGCCGCCGCATCGTCGGAGTGGCCTTCATCGCGCGCGCCGTGACGCTCGAAGAAGCGCAGATCGACGCTGGGAAACGCTCTCTGAGCAAGCTGCGCCAATACGGGAAAACAGGGCGGAATCGTCGCCTCGGCGGAAGCCAGCACCGCGCACGCCACGGCAAAGTGCCTGCGTTCGATGCAGTCGCTCAAATGTGTGTTGATCTGGTGAATCGGCAGCAAGGTTGGCGCGCGCTCGGCAGCGGCGCAGGCAACGCCGATCGAGGCGAGCATGTCCACATAAAGACTCGGATGCGCGGCGGCGATGTCGCCACAGCCCATTTCTTCGTAGATGTTATCCAGCAGCGCGAAGCGGCTTTGCAGCGTTGGCGCGCGTCCGCCCAGGGTAAACAGCAAGGCCGTATAGGGAGCCACGATTTTGTAGAAACTCGTCAGGATGAACACCACCCACTCGCGCGGTGGTGTCTGCTGGTTGCAGATTTCCAGAAACGGGTGTGAGTAATAACGATGCGCTTGCGATTGCCGTAATAGCGCGGTGAGGAATTGCCGGTTTTCAAGCGCCTGCGCGCGGGCAAAATCACTGGCAGCAAAGGGGCTTGTGAAATGTTCCATACTGTCACTCTGACATTTTGGATCAATGGTTCATCTAAGCGGCGATTTCCGTGCCGCGTGCAATGACGCGATCGCGCATGACGAGTTGGATGAGTTCAGCCTGACGCCGGGCGCCAGTTTTGGCGAAGATATGGTTGAGGTGCGCGCGTACCGTGGCTTCGGCCAGGTTGAGATCGGCGGCAATGGCGCAGCGCGGCTTGCCGGTAAGCGCCGCCAGGGCGACGCGTGCTTCGGCGTGCGTCAAGCCAAAACGGTCGCGTAAATAATCTGTCTTTTCTGTCAGCGTCAAACTCAAGAGATCGGCGCGTTCGGCGGAATGGGCGGCGAGCAGGTTATTGATGCTCACCGCGCGCCGCAGATGCGGCAGCAATAAGCGCACGAGGTCGATTTCTCTGTCTGTCACGATGCCTTGGCGTTGATGACGGGCAACCACCAGTTCGGAGAAATGGGTCGGCGTGCGCAGCAAAGGCTGGTGCAGAACATCGACGATGCCGATTGGCTTCAGGCAATCCTGCACATAAGGCGCGCTGGCAAGATAGTCGGGTTGCAATTGCCGGGAGGCGACAAAGGCCGCATCGAGCGGTGGTTCGGTAACGAACCATTCGTTCAGCCGGGCCTGGATTTCAGGAATGTGCTTCTGCCGTTCCGCCAGCGTCGCCGCGCTCCAGCCGACGCTTTTGTTGAGCAAGGGGCGCTCTTCACGTAAATCGTTGCAGTACAGCATGGCCGCTTCACAAGACATGAGCTTGAGGATGTCGGCTAACGTTTCTTCCCAGCGCGCAGGGTTGATGGCGCAGTCGTAGATGGTGCCAATCAAGTCTGAAAGTATAGGGGGCGGTAACATCGAAACCGGATTCCTTGCTTGGTGGATAGCTAGATAGCACCGCTCTGGCGGCTGTTTTGCAACGAGGCACCGCTATCTCTTCCGCTAGCCTCGGTTGATGCGGCACACTACGTAAAAACGTGTACTATCCGCATCCACCAAACGGTGGAAGACAAATAGCTGAATGTGTGGTAGGCGCAAGCAGAGAACGCAAACCAGAGAAAGCAAACCGAGACAGCAACATGAAAGACCTATCAGCACACTGGCTAGCGGAAAGCATCGGCGCAATCTACGACTGCGCCATCGACCCCGGCTGCTGGCCCGCGACGCTCAACCGAATCCGCACCGGGCTCAATCTCACCA
>JAIRJU010000011.1 GCA_031260485.1 Pseudomonadales bacterium
TCCTCCTCCTCCTCCTCCTGAACAGCCGCAGCTCACTGACCCTCTTATTTTCTGGAATGGTCAGACTACGATCGCTAATGGCGAGATTAACGGTGGTAAGGGAGTGTGGAATGGCAAGGACAGCAATTGGGTCGTCGCCAATGGCACAATGAGCGGCTTGTATAACCCCGCCTCATTCTTGATCTTCTCTACCGTGCCCGGTGTGGTGAGCGTGGATGCTGGCGCCGCGCGGGCGTTGCAAACCAGTAGCGGTATGCAGTTCGCGGTGGATGGCTATCGCGTGCAGGGGGACGGCCTGATACTGGGTGAGGGCAACAATGTAATTCGCGTTGGCAACGGTGTGCAAGAAGGTGCGAGCTTTAGCGTCACGCTCGCCTCCATGCTCAGCGGCTCTGGTGCATTGGTGCTGGACGACCTCGGCACGCTGATTCTTACCACAGCTAATACCTATAGCGGCGGCACTAATCTTAAGCATGGCATACTACAACTTGGCGATGGTGGAACGAGTGGTTCAATTGTCGGCGATGTCAACAACGATGCCATACTGGCTTTCAATCGAGTCGATAACGTGGCATTCAGCGGCGTGATTTCCGGCACGGGCGCGGTGCGACAGAGCGGACTGGGGACGCTCACCTTGTTGGGCGTCAACCGCTATACGGGGGGTACCACGATTGCGCGCGGCACATTGGTTGGGTCCAGCAGCAGTTTTGGTTCGGGCGCGATTCGAAACGAGGGAGCTTTAGTCATTGAGCAAGATACGGATGCCAGCTTCACCAGTGTCATCAACGGTAATGGTTCTTTCACCAAGCGAGGCGTGGGAGGCTTGAATTTGACCGCGGTAAGTGCACTTTCTGGACCAACCAGTATTGAGGCGGGTAGCTTGACGGTGAATGGTTCACTGGTCAATTCCTCTGTTACCGTATTGGCGGGAGCGCGCTTGGGTGGTAATGGCACAATTGGCGGCTTACTGGTACGTTCGGGTGCGACAGTAGCACCAGGCAATTCCATTGGTACGCTGAATGTCGCGGGAAATGTGAGTTTTGAGGCCGGCGCGGTCTATGAAGTGGAAACCAATGCGGCCGGTCAAGCCGACCGAATCAGCGCCACGGGCAGCGCTACGCTCGCGGGCAAGGTCAGCGTGTTGGCGGGCTCGGGTAACTATGCGCCCGATACGCGTTACACCATTCTTAGTGCGGCGGGCGGCAGAAGCGGACAGTTTGCGAGCGTTACCTCTAACCTCGCGTTTCTGGATCCCATGCTCAGTTACGATAGTGCCACTGCCTATCTGAATTTGATCCGCAACGATATCGGCTTTGGAGACATCGGGGGCACCTTCAACCAGCGTGCGGCAGGGGCTGGTATCGAGTCGCTGGGACGTGGCCATGCGTTGTGGGATACAACGGTGCAGATGGACGAAAGTATGGCACGCGCGGCCTTTGATCAGGTATCGGGCGAAATTCACGCCACCGCTAAAATGGTGTTGCTCGACGATAGCCGCTTCGTGCGCGAGGTCGCCTTTGATCGTCTACGCGGCACCAGCGATGAAGGCAGCGTGGCATGGGGCCGGCTCTTCGGTTCCTGGGGCAGCATTGATAGCGATGGCAATGCCGCATCGCTCAACCGTGATACTAGCGGTGTGTTTTTCGGCGCTGATGGACAGTTCTCCCGCGTGCTGCGTTTGGGCCTGCTCGGCGGCTACAGTCGTACTAGCGTCGATAGCGTCCGTGGCGACGGTAATAGTCGTGATGCTCACCTCGCTGCTTACGCGGGCGGACAATGGGGCGCATTGGCGCTACGTGGCGGTGTGGCGTACAGTCGCCATGCTATCGACACGGCGCGGCTTGTGTCAGTTGGCAAGCTGAGCGACACCCTGCGCAATGACGACAGTGGTGCGGATATGGCGCAGATGTTTGGGGAGGTGGGTTATCGCTTTGGCACGCCAATGCTCACGTGGGAACCCTTCGTCAATCTGGCGCGGGTGAGGCTCGCCATGGATGCCTTCAGCGAGCAGGGCGGCATTGCAGCGCTGAAAGGCTATGGCGATAGTATGCATGTCAGCTTCTCAACGGTGGGCTTACATGGGCAGAGCGCGTTGACGATCGGCAGCGGTAACGCCGTGGTCAAGAGCACCTTGGGTTGGCGGCATGTCCTTGGAGCTATGGCGCCGCTGAGCACACAGTCGTTCATAAATGGCACTGCGTTTACGGTGGCGGGTGCGCCGATCGCTGGCAACGCAGCGGTGATTGATCTGGGGCTGGATTTCATGGTGGGGAGCAACACGGTATTCAGTGTTTCTTATGACGGGCAATTTGACTCGGCGGGTAGTGACAATGGGGTGAGGGTGAAGTTTGGAATGAGGTTCTAAAGTTCTGGTTTTCTCCACCTACTTGGCTATCGTATGCACACGCGCAAATACCGTCAGGTGAGCATGGTTGCCCAAGGAAATGCCGTGGCTCATGCCGGCGGCGAGTGGCTGGGAATTTCAGGAATCATATGCTGGCATTGCCGTTCCAATAATTCACTGTGGCTGCCGCTTTGGGCATCGAGGCGGTAGGTGGAATATTCCTCGTTGCCGAGGGTAAGGCGCTGCATGTGGGTTTCGTCGCTGGGGAAGCGGGTTTGGCCGCCGGCTAGTTGATAGCTGAACGCGGTGATGTCGAGTTGGCCGGTGGGGGCTTTTTCGAGCAGGGCGTAGGTGAGGTCTACGGGTTTGCCGATGGCGGATTCTTGCTGGGTGATGGGGCTGCCGTCTTTGGGTTTTTTCGTCCACAGCGGCGAGAAATACACTTCGCCGCTGTGCACCGCGAGGCTGAATTCCAGACTTTGCGCGCTGCGGCTGCGTTGTTTTTCGGCGACTTTGCGCATCAGCAACAGGAACAGTTGCGCGCAGCAGAGTGCATTGAAGGCGTGGTCGTCTTTGCAGCGGCGCGCGTCGAAACAGACCAGTACGCTGTCGCCGTCGATGCGGGTGACTACGCCGCGATACAGCCGCGCGGCCTGGCGTAAATAAAATTGAAATTGTTGCAGCAGCACCGCGAGCGCGGAGGGATTGAGCAGTTCCACCGCGCGCTGGCTATCTTTGACGCGCACCGCCAAGAGCGTGGCGAGCCGCCGCCGCGCTGCGGTGGGCGCGGTATCGTCTTCGGCGGGATCGGGCAGGCCGGCGGCGGCGAGTTGGTCTTCGAGTTCCAGTTGCCGGTTCAAAAGCTCATACACCTTTTGCTGGATCAAGCCCACTTCGCCTTCGGCCAGGGGGCGTGGTTCGCCGTCGTCATCGGGGTGTTCGATGTCGTGCAAGAGCTCTGCGAGCGGCCGGCTGACGCGGCCCGCCAGGCGAAACGCCAGCATCAGCGTAATGACGAGGCCAGTGACAATGGCGCCATAGAACGCCAGTTGCGGGCTGGTGAGCGGCGTGCGCAGCAGGTTTTCGTCGAGCGTCAACTGCATTTGGCCGGCTACCGAGCCTTGCAGCGTGATCGAGGATTGGTAAGTGGTGACATCGGGCTCGGCGCCATCGCGCGCGGCGGAGGCTAGCACCACGCCATCGACATCGGTGATGGTGGCGCGGGTAATGCCGGGTTCCTGCACCAGTTGATTCACCACCACGTTCAGGCCCAGCACGTCATTGGCTAGCACCAGCTCGGTAACGGAATCGGAGGTTTGTTTGGCTAGAATCAGGCCGAGCGTTTCGGTTTGCTGTTTCAGCGATTGCTGCATTTGCAGCTTCAGCGCCAGCCAGAAGCCGACCACGATGAGCGTGAGCAACAGGCTGAACGCGACTGCGATTCTGTACTTCAATGCCATGAGAAATCTCGTGCCGCGTTATAAAAGGGTGTTTTTACAAAAGGTTTTTTTACAAAAGGGTTTTTACAAAAGAGTTTTGCCGGGCTTGCCGGGTTCTTCGCGCACCAGGCGCGGCACCAGATAGCCGGGCAGGCGGCCATGCAGCGCGCGCAGCAATTGCTGGCCGCGCGCAGTGCTTACGTCGAAGTGGGCGGTGCCTTGCACCGGATCGGTCAAATGTAAGTAATAAGGTAAAACACCGGCGCTGAAGAGGCGTTGGCTCAAGGCGGTGAGGGTGTCGGCATCATCATTGATGTTAGCCAGCAGCACGCTTTGATTGAGTAGCGTTACTCCCGCCTCGCGCAGCTTGGCGCAGGCGGTGTCTACCGTGGCATCGAATTCCTGGGCATGGTTGGCGTGCAGCACCAATACCACTTGCTGCGGCAGCGTGCGCAGTTGTTCACATAGCCGCGCATCAACGCGGTCCGGCACCACCAGCGGCAGCCGCGTATGCAGGCGCACGCGCCGTAGCTGCGGCAGCCTGGCAAGCTGCTCGAACAGCCAATCGAGATGCGTGGCGGATAGCGCCAGCGGATCGCCGCCGCTCAAGATCACTTCTTCGATACTCGAATCGCGTTCGATATAGCGCAGGCTTTCTTCCCATTCACGCCGGCTCTGGCGATTTTCGGCATAGGGAAAGTGCCGGCGAAAACAATAACGGCAGTGAATGGCACAGGCTTGTGTAGCGATCAGCAACACGCGGCCTGGGTATTTGTGCAGGATGCCCGGCGCCACGAGGGCGGTGGCTTCCGCCAAGGGATCCTGGCCATGGCCCGGCTGTTCCACCAGTTCGGCTTGCGTGGGCAACACCTGGAGCAGCAAGGGATCGCGCGGGTTACCTGGCGCCATGCGCGCGGCGTAAACCCGCGGCACCCGTAGCCCAAAGCCGCGCAGCGCGGCCTCGCTATAACTCACCTGGGCGGGGCTTAAATGCAGCAGGCGCAAAAGCTCCAGCGGATCGCTGATCAGATCGGCCAGTTGTTCCTGCCAGGAGGAAAGGGCATGAAGAGGGAGTGTTTGCGGCATGGCGCGGCATTGTACCGTAGTCCTTTGTACTGTAGTGCTGTGCCGCGCTGGCGGCAGCGCAGGCGGCGAGCCTGGGTTTGGTAACAGATGGGTTTGGTAACAGATAGGTTTGGTAACAGATGGATTTGGCAACAGTTTCGCTGCTGAATTTGACGCAAACCCAATATGAGGCCACGGGTAAAGCGTATAAGCGCAGGTTGCCCTGAGCAGGTTTTGGCTAGGCATGGTATCGGTGGCTACCTTTCGAGGCTGCTAGTAGCCGACGGTGGCCGAGGGCCGTATTTGCTTGCGGATGTACTGATCCAATAAAGCCGTCAATAAAATTTTCTATTTTGTACAAATACATACTGGACAGATACGTCCCGGCATGAGAACTTAGCGCCGGATTTTTGGCGCATGTTAGTCAAGGTAACATTGCTAGGTGAAGCAACTGGCTTGAGCCTATGTTGAGTAGTATTGTTATTTAGCCAAACAGTAAGGCTAGTTTCGCCCCGCTGTCTTCAGGTACCGCACAGGGATGTTGAGGGAGTCTCCAAGTAAAGTCTTCAGGAAAGCCTTCAGGAAAGTCTTAGGAAAGCCTTCAGAAGAGTCCAAGGAGAGCCGCCAGGAGAACCGCCAGGGCGCTCACGCATCAACACTTTCTGGAGTATGACCGATGGCCAGCAATGACGAACTGAACACTTTCCGCGGCTTTCCCATGACGCCCCCCGAGCAAAATGCACACCATGACGACGTGGTGGTGCATGTGGCGGCTGGCCAAACGGTAACGGCAGACAGCAATCAGGCCGAAGTGTTCGTCGTCCATGGGCACCGCGAAGATGTAGCGAATTACGCGCTGCAAGGCAACGATCTCATCGTCGAATTCAAGGATGGCCAAAAGCTCACGATTCGGGGCTTTTTTGCCGGCGCACAAGCTGACCAATTGGTCTTTATCGACGGGCAACAAGCCTACTGGCTGGATTTTTCGCAGGCCCTCAACGGCCTTGGCGATGGCATCGCCGAAAACCAACTGCACTGGTATGTGCCGGTGGAAGAACATGGCGTGATGTGGTGGTTGTGGGGCCTCTTGGGCCTTTTGGCCGTGGGCACCGCAGTGGCGCTCGCCAACGATGACGGCGATACCACGCCACCACCATCACCGCCGCCTCCCCCGCCGCCGCCCCCACCACCGCCGTCGCCACCTTCCGCGCCTACGCTCACGGTGACTGATAATGTCGGGCCGATCCAAGGCCCGCTCCATTCCGGCGACATCACCGACGACCCCCGCCCGGTTTTCTCCGGCACCGGCACGCCGGGCCTTACGATCACGGTCACGGATAAAACCACCGGCAATGTCATCGGCACGGCCACGGTAAAACCGGATGGCACCTGGGAGTTGCGGCCAAATAGCCCCATCGCCGATGGCAAGCACGAATTCGTCGCCACGCAGACCGACAAAGACGGCCCGCCAAGCGGGCCCTCCAGCGCACTCGATGTGGAAATTAAAACACACATCGATCCGCCTACCTTCACGGTGACAGACGCAAACCACGACGGCAAACCCGAAGTCTCCGGCACTGCCGAACCTGGCGACAAGGTCATCGTTATTTGGCCGGATGGTTCAAAATCAGAAACCACGGCCGATGACAAAGGCCATTGGTCGGTGGAAGCCGACAAGCCGCAGCCAAAGGGTGATGTAACGGTACACGCCGAGGATAAGGCGGGCAATGTCAGTGATGAGGTGAAGGAATCGTGGGTTCCTGATACGGAATCGGATGCGGATGCGGATACTGACGCGGATGCGGATGCCGATGCCGATGCCGATAGCGATTCTGATTCGGACAGCGACTCCGACAGTGACAGCGATTCTGACTCCGATAGTGACTCGGATAGCGACAGCGATTCTGATTCGGACAGCGATTCAGACAGCGATAGCGATTCCGACAGTGATTCGGACAGTGACAGCGATTCTGATTCTGACAGTGACTCGGACAGTGATAGCGATTCTGATTCCGACAGCGATTCGGACAGCGATAGCGACTCCGATTCTGACAGCGACTCGGATAGTGACAGTGATTCCGACTCCGACAGCGATTCTGATTCAGACAGTGACTCGGACAGCGACAGCGATTCTGACTCCGACAGTGACTCCGATAGCGACAGCGATTCTGATTCCGATAGCGACTCGGATAGCGACAGTGATTCCGATTCCGACAGTGACTCTGACAGTGATAGCGATTCCGACTCTGACAGTGATTCGGATAGCGATAGT
>JAIRJU010000069.1 GCA_031260485.1 Pseudomonadales bacterium
CGCATCACCACCAGTTGGTGCTGGCCGCGCCTGCGCCACCGCCACCGCGAACAGCCGCGCTTTGGCATCGTCGCCTACGGCAAACTCGGCGGCAAGGAGCTTGGCTACGGCAGCGACCTCGACATCGTCTTCGTCTTCGATGACGACGACGAACGCGCCCCCGAAAGCTACGCCGCACTGGCACGCAAGATCATTCACTGGCTGACCGTCAAGACCAGCGAGGGCGATCTGTTTGAAATCGACACCGCACTGCGTCCCAACGGCAACTCCGGCCTGCTCGTCAGCAACATCGACGCCTACGCCGACTATCAGCAAAACCGCGGCAGCAACACCGCCTGGACCTGGGAACACCAGGCCATGACCAGAGCAAGAATGATTGCCCCCACGCTTGCTGCTGCGCATGGTGCGCTGTCCCCCGAGGGGACGCCCGCCGCCTTCAGCGCCGCCCTCATGGCCCGCTTTGACGCCGTGCGCCACGCCGTCATCACCGCGCCGCGCGAACTGGCCGCGCTGCGCGGCGAAATCATCGCCATGCGCGAGCGCATCCGCGCTGCCCAGCCCGTCCGCGCCGGCCTGTTCGATCTCAAACACAGCCCTGGCGGCATGGTCGATGCCGAATTCGTCACCCAATTCCTGGTCCTTGCCGAAAGCCGCGTCCACCCCGAACTGGAGCCCAACCTTGGCAACATTGCCCTGCTGCGCTGCGCCGAAGACGCGGGCCTGCTGCCTGCCGGCGTCGGCCAGCAAGCCGGCGACGCCTACCGCAGCCTGCGCCGCCGCCAGCACCTGGCGCGCCTGGACGAACAACCGACCCAACTGCCTCCCGACGCCAGCATTGCCGCCGAGCGCGACGCCATCCTTGCGCTGTGGAGCGCGGTGTTTGGATAAACGCGATGGCTCCAGAAGAAACTGGCTGAACATCGCGCTATCTTTATACTTAATATGATCTTTTGTTGCGCCGATTTATATTGCTTTCGTCTTTTGTCGCGTTTGCGTGTCACGGTAGAATGAAAAATCCAGCACTGGCGCGGTTTAGCGGGCACAACATGACCCATTGATATGGTGGGCTTGTTGGTTTGAACCCAACCGCGCCGACCAACACACTTTTCCCCGTTTTCTCCGCTTGCAGCACGGCCCATGAGTCGCAGCACCACTTCGGCATCGGCGCGCAGACAACTTGGCGAAGCTGTGCGGGAGAAAAAAAGCAACCCGCAGCTTCCCGCGCCGCAGCAGGTCATTAAAAAATACCCGAACCGGCGGCTCTACGACACCGAAAGTTCCTCCTACATCACGCTGGCGCAGGTGCGCGATCTGGTCATGGAGCGCAAGCCATTCGTGGTGCGCGACGCCAAGACGGGCGAAGACCTGACGCGCAGCATCCTGCTGCAAATCATTCTGGAAGCCGAAGCCGGCGGCGCGCCGATGTTTACCGAGGCCATGCTGGCCAACATCATCCGCTTCTACGGCCACGCCATGCAGGGCTTCATGGGCGCGTATCTGGAGAAAAACATCCAGGCGTTCATGGAAATCCAGGCCAAGCTGGCCGAGCAGCAATCCAAGGGGTTGACGCCGGAACTGTGGACGCAGTTCATGGGCATGCAGTCGCCCATGATGCAGGGCATTCTGGGCAGCTATCTGGAGCAAAGCAAGAACATGTTCTTCCAGATGCAGGAGCAGATGCTGGGGGCGTTCCACATCAAGCGTTAGGCTTATCGGAGGTATCCGCGTGCAGTTCAACCACCGCTACCTCTGGAGCGCCGCTTTCATCACGAACCTCTTGCGTAGCGGGCGTCTTTCGGAGGCGGCTACTTTCCGCTATTTCCTGGCTATCATGACCTTCGATTGGTGGCAATTCACGATCTTTCGAATAACACCTGTTTCAAGCATCAGCCTGAGTTCCATGGCAAGCTCATGGGCAGGCTTCGCTGTGACCGTGCTTGGTCTTGTCTATCTCTATTACAAAAACGGTGGCAACACGGGCAGGCAATTTCTGCAACGCTATTTCCCGCTGTCCCTTACCGTGGGCTGGAAGTTTTTTGTCGCAAGTTTTGCTGTCCCATGGCTTCTCACTGTCGTTTTGGCCGGTCAAAGCGACGAGATTTTGGACTGGAGCGCCTCCGTCTCGATCGTACTCATCAACATCCTCATGTTCTGGCGTATAGGCACGCACCTCAAATCGCTCTCTCATGAAGTCTGTGCCTGACATGGCTATGAGCATCCGCGAACTGCAAGCCCACGAGCTTCACTCGTTGCTCGCTTTGTACGCGCACCTGCACGAGCACGACGGTCCGCTGCCATCCGATGCCACAGTCGAGGCTGTTTGGTCAGAGGCTGTTGCCAATCCCCGAATCAAGTACTTTGGCGGTTTTGCTTCTGGCGTCCTTGTCACCAGTTGCACGCTTACAGTCATCCCGAACCTCACCCGTACCTGCCGTCCCTATGGCGTTATCGAGAATGTCGTTACCCATGCCGCACATCGGCGTTATGGCTGGGGCAAGGCTGTTCTCACGCACGCGCTTGACCAAGCGTGGCGCCAACACTGCTACAAGGTCATGCTGTTGACCGGTCGCAAGGACGAAGGCACGTTCCGGTTTTACGAGCAAGCGGGGTTTGACCGGCATGAAAAGCAAGCGTTTATTGCAAAGCCTGCGACTTGACCTGGCGCTCAAGCGGGCGGCCAACTGGCGACAATCGCGGTCATGAATGAATCTCCCGCT
>JAIRJU010000130.1 GCA_031260485.1 Pseudomonadales bacterium
TCAACGTCCGCCTCGGCCAGAAAGTCGCCGACCAGCCGGGCAAAACTTGCCGCGTGTTCAATCTGCGTCCAGTGGCCGCAGCGGCCGTAAACGTGCAGTTGCGCCCTCGGCAGCCAGTCTGTCAACGTATAGGCGTTGGCGAGCGGAATGACCTGATCTTCCCGCCCGTGGACGACCAGCGTTTCGTGCGGCAAGCGGCGAATATCGGCCTCCGCACTGGCGAGCCCATCGACCCAGCGTTGGCGCGGGGCCGGGAACATGGCCGCGAAAGACTCTTGAAAACCCGGCTGAATGCTGGCCCGATAGCGCAAAGCGGCCAGTTCATCGTTCACCAGTTTTCGGTCGAAGGCGAAGATGTCGAGTAGCGCGCGCATGTTGTCCAGCGATGGCGTGTAGCCCCAGACCGCATCCAGCCCCGGCGTGATTGTGAAGGGCACGCCCGTACTGCCCATGAGCACCAGGCGGCGCACGCGCTTGGGATGGCGAATCGCCAGTGCCAGCGCGAGTCCGCCGCCGAAGGAGTTGCCAACCAGATCGGTCTTTTCGATACCCAGCGCATCAAGCAAACCCAGCGCCTGGGCGACCCAGGCATCCATGCGGTAGACGAAGCCAGGGGGACGTTCGGTAAAGCCGAAGCCTGCCATATCGGGCGCGATCACGCGCGCACGCCGCGCCAGTTCGGGCATTGCCAGCCGCCAGTTGGCCCAGGCCGAAACGCCTGGCCCCGAGCCGTGAATCATCAGCACCGGCGGGCCGCTGCCCAGGTCGTGGTAGTTGGTGCGGATACCAGCGGCGGTAATGGAGTGGGCGATTTCGGGATTGATGGAAGCGGGTGCGGTCATTTTTTTTGGGGTGAATATGTGGACTGGGGTAAGACTGGAGCGCTTTGGCGTTTCCTCGGCACTTTGACTGACGCTAGCCATCAGGTCACGACCGTCAGGAAAGTGTCATTGAGCTTGCGGGCGTGATAGTAAATGCCCGCGCCCACTTCATCCCATGTCCAGGTGATCGGGTGCATGTCGGGGTAGTGGTCGTAGCCGCCGCAGAAGGTTTCCAGGCGGTTGCCTGACGGGTCGAAGAAGTAGATCGTGGTGCCTTGGGTAATGCCGTGGCGTGTCGGGCCAAAGTCGATCGAGGTGCGGTTCTTGCTCATGATGTCGGCGGCGCGCAGCACCTGTTCCCAGGTGTCCAGGCGGAACGAGACGTGGTGCATCTTGTCCGGCTCGTTATGGCGCACCATCGCGATATCGTGTGCCTTGGCGCTGCATGTCAGCCAGGTCGCCAGATCGGTGGTGCCGTCTTCCAGCTTGACGCGCTCAACCAGGGTGAAGTCCAGCACTTTCTCGAACAGCTCGCGGTTGGCGTCGATGTCGGGGCCATAAATCAGGCAGTGGTCCATGCGGGTCGGAGCAATGCCTTTGCCTTCGAGCACGTCCACATCGGGGTTGACGTAGCCCATGCCGTTGCCCACATCTTTCTTTTCGGCGTACAGCTCGATAGCGTGGCCGGTCGGCAGATTGAAGCGCACGCGCTCGCCGGTTTCCAGCAGATCGCCAGCGGGGATGCGCTCGGTCCTGACGCCGTGGGCGACCAGCTTTTTCTCCAGGTGATTCAGGGTGGCGTTGTCCAGCACCTTGAAACCGAAGAAGTCCATGCCGGCGCGGTCAGCCTGGCGCAGGATGATGCTATGGTGATCGCGTTCCTGGCGCGTCTTGAAATAGGCGCGGCCCTGCACGTCGCGGCCCATGGGCACGAGGCCCATGACGTTGGTGTACCAGGCCACCGATTCTTCCAGGTCCAACACGCGAATCTGGGCGTGGCCCGGACGCAAAACTCCAGTCATTGCCATTTACAAGTCTCCTTGAGGTCAGGTTGAGAGAACAGAGGAAACACCTGCCGGTTCAGCCATCCAGCAGACGTTTTTTCTCATTGGGCCGATCACTGCAAGGCGCAGGTCGGTGATCGGTTTGATGCGGCATGAGAGAACGCAGCCCGCGGCTTCTTCCTCGGCGCTGACGTGCTCGCGGCTCATCACGCGCTTGGTGTAGCTGCCCGCGGTAACCCGCACCTTGCAGACACCGCAGCCACCTTGGCGACAACCGACGGGGATGCCTTTCTTGCCCAGCGCTTCCATGCCTTCCAGCACGCTGCGGTATTCCACACAGCGGTAGCTTTCGCCGGTGTCTTCGATGACGATGGTGTAGGCGGCCATGCGCGTTCAGATTCTTTTGAACAGCGGGCTGCGCGCCTGTTGGGCATCCGCCGCCGAGATGAACTTCTCGGTGTAAATGTCGCGCTCGAACAGGCGGCCCTGCATCAAAGTACTGATGCAGGCGTCGATCATTAGCGGCGGGCCGCACAGGTAGCTCATGCCGTGCCACGTCCAATCACGAATGTGAGCCTTTGAGGCCAGTCAGCCCCGGCGTGCGGAAGCGGATCACGTCCTTGTGCCGCAGACCGTTGTCGGCCAGAGACCTGGCCGGGTCGGGTTTCCAAGGCTGGCCCGACTTCAACCACTGGACGGCGCTCCAGTCGATCTTGCCAAAGTCGGGATGCTCGCCATAGATGCCGGGCAGCACAGCGCTTTCCAGCGCGCCAAATGGCGTGTCCGGCGGTAGCGGCAGGCAGTACGGGGAGGCGAACATCAGATGATCGTCCCAGCCGATATAGAGCAGCGGCGCGGGAAAGTTCTCGCGCACGTCCTTGGCCGGAAAGTCGTAGGGTTTCAGCGTGACCGTGCTCATGCCGCACCCCCTTTCTTGGCGGAGCCTGCCTGCGGCGCATCACCACGCCAGGTAGCGAAGTTGCGTTGATCCTCTGACCCCTCGAAGTCGAAGTTGTCGCGGCCGACGTTGAGGTCGTACCAGTCGAGAACCGCCGCGAGCGGATCGAAGCCGGGCTGCGTGGGATCGACACCGGGCTTGAAGCAGTGGCCCTGGTAGATCTGGTGCACCGGCAGCCAGGACTGCACGTATTTCTCGGGCTCCTGCTCGAAGATATGCTTACAGCCGTCGCTGCAGAAGTGGTACTTGTCGCCACCGTGAGTGGTCTCGCGGTAGCAGATTTTTGTGGGATCGCCCGGTTCGGTGAAGAACATGGGAATCTGGCAGGTGGTACACAGCATGGGCAGCGTCTTGCTGTAGTAGCGATGACCAGCCTGCTGGCGTTCACGGTAGAACTCCAGGCGCGGACGGTAATACTGGTCGAAGCTGTCAGGGTATTTTTCGGACAGCCAGTTCAGCTCCTCGTCTGTCGGCACCCATGTGTGAAATGGTGCGGCGGCGGCGAAGTTGTAGAAGGCGTTCCATGCCTGATGGCTGATGTGATCCTTGCCCTCGCAAGCGATTTCCCAACCTTTGGGCAGGCGGATACCGTAGCGCGCCAAGTCCTTGAAAAGCGCGCCGCCGTTTTCTTCCGCGTACATCTCCCATGCTTCCTTCCAGCTCATCACGCGCTTGGGCAGCATGTAATCCTGCATCATCGCCACGATCGTCAGCAAGCGATAGCCGCGCCAGAACCACTTGTCGATCCAGCGCTGCACGATCGGCACGTTGGCCGGGTCTTGCTCCAGCATGAACTTGATGCACTCGATGCCCAGCGTCATGTGGCGCGACTCGTCGCTTTGCGCCGAAAAGCCAAACGTGACGGTGGACATATCGCCGTTGTGCGCCGCGCCGGACATGAAAGGCACGAACAGCAGGTTGGTCAGCACGTATTCGAACGAGAAGCTCACGGCGGTCAGGAACTCGAACGGCCCGCCACTCATCGCATCTTCGAAGAAGGACTTCGGCACGGCCAGGTACCACACGCGGTCGTACCAGTGGCTTGCGTTGTGCATCCCGTTGAAATACTTGTTGTAATGGCTGATGGCGTGCGTTTCGGTCTGGAAATGGCGCAATTCATCGACCGACTGCATCTGCGCCGCCACGCGCGCACCGGCGCCGGTGAAGTGCCTGCCCACATGGGCGAAGCCGCGATGCGCCATGTACTCCAGCGGCGTGACAGCCTGGATGAAAATCTTGAGCGCGTTGATGTAACGCGCATCGGCCACGCCAAGCTGGCCGTTGTTCTGCGCGAACGCCTCGATGACGGCGTAGAGCTTCCTCTCCTTCTCGCCCTGGTACTTCCAGTAAGCATCCATGGTCAGGCGGAAGGGGTCTTCCCACTTTTCCCAGTCATGGATCTTGATGCCCTCGTAGCGATCGAAGGGAAAGACCTTGTCCATCGGTTGGTAGGTGGTGTCCCAGGCCAGGCCGCGTGTCATGGCGGCGTAGCGCTCCTTGAGGCCCAGCTTTTTTTTGGTGACTCGGGTGTCCATGTGTGTCTCTCCTGTGATGGGTTATTGGTTCCAGCTCAAGGTGAACTGGTCATCGTCCTCGTCGATATGGCCCGAAAGCGTGACGAGGTTGACGTGAATCTGCTGCAAGTCGAAGGGGCGTCCGGTTTGTTCTTCGATCGTTGCGCGGCGCACGACGAGGTGTCCGGGGGCATTGATCTTCACGAGCCCTGGCGAGTAAACGGCATCGGCCTGCGGGTTGTCGGCCAAGATGGCCTCAACCACGGGTCGCGCTTCCTCGTTGTCCTGGAAGGCGATGAAGACTTTGGAAACGGTGGCGACGGTGTTCATGGTGCGATCGTTCCTCAAAGGGTCAGTCCAGCCTTGCGGGCACGCGCGTCAAGCGTTTCGCGCACCGCACACAGCGCCTCTGCGCCAGCATCACCCAGCGCCAGTTTGGCCACCGGCACCAGCGCGGCCTGCGCCCGCGCCACGTGCGTGGCGTACCAGTTCGAGATCAGGCCGCGGTTGTCCCCGGATTCGGCCGCCGCGACTTTGACCACGGCATCGATCCAGCGCGCGCTTTCGTCATGCCATTCGGGCATGAAGGCGGTGAGCATGGCAACCGCCGTGCCGCCCTGGATCGCAAGGTGTTCGTCCACGTACTGGCCGTAGATCAGCGGATAGAGCAGCCCGTCAAGTGCGAGGTTTTGGGCGACGAACACCTCGAACGGGTCTTGGATCACCAGTGTGTTTTCGACCAACTCGCGCAGCGGCTGCCAGTGCGGGTTTTGCAGCCAGTCGTTGCGGCCTGCTTCAAGCACACCGGGTTCGTCAAGTGCCAGGCCCAGGCGCGTGAGATGTTGCGCCACGCCAAGCTGATCCATGGCGTGGAGCATGGCCGGCGCGGTGAAGGCCGTGCCATAGCCGCGCGCACATACGGTGCAGTTGTTCATGTTGGCGCCCCAGGCCACATGGCGCAGCGGCATCAGCATTTCGCAGGCGTTGGCGCGCACCGCGTCGGACATTTTGCCGATCAGACCGCGCGATTCGACGAACTGGTAGCTGGCCTCCATCGATTCCTGCTGACGGGCGCGCGCCATGGTCCAGGTGGCGTAGTAATACTGGCGCGGGTCGCGCAGCGCATACCAATCGGCCATCTTCACCGCGGTGCGGCGCGTGTCGTACACCTCGAACTCCGGCTCCCAGGTGGGCCGGTAGTGAAAGTTGGCCGTGGGCTGCACGCCCAGCGTGGCTTCGAGGTAGCGCGACGCGGGCTTGTCGCCCGTGTAGGCCGCCACGCGGTTGAAGGTCTGGCGCAGCGGCTTGATTTGGCGCGCCTGCAGGTCAATGTTCATAAAGGTCGTCTCCTTCTTGGCGGTAGTCGCAGTGGGGTTGGTCAGGGGCGTCATCCAAGCGATGCACACGGTTTTCCAGGCAAAACGCCTCGAATGCCGGTTCGGGCAACATCAGTTCCACAGTGAGTTCGGACCATCCAATCGAAAACTCGAAAAGGATGAATCCGTTGCCGCGCCGTCCGAGCACGCGCACTGTGCGCCGCGAAACATCGCAGGCGGGATCGGAGGCGGG
>JAIRJU010000207.1 GCA_031260485.1 Pseudomonadales bacterium
GGATGGCGCGAGCCGAGCCCTACATGGATGTACTTGCGGGCGCCCCCTGAATAAGCACTGGGACCACCAGAGGCTCTCAGTATCGAAGCGGTCTCTTTCAAAAAGTAAAGAGCAAGAAAGGGACATTCAGTTTTTTTGGAATGTATAAAATACAAATATGGAATGAAAAAAATTACAACAACTGCAAAATCGCCTCCGCCGCGCTCACCACGATGCCGCCAGGCGGCTCGATGGCGAGGTGTTTGACCACGGCGTTGTCGACAATCATGGCCATGCGCTTGCAGCGGATGCCGAGGCCAAAGCCGGTGCCGTCGAGTTCGAGGCCCATGGCTTTGGTGAATTCGGCGTTGCCGTCGGCGAGCATGATCAATTCATCGGCGTTTTGCGTCTTGCCCCAGGCATCCATCACGAAGGCGTCGTTCACGGCGAGGCAGATGATGCTGTCTACGCCTTTGGCTTTGATTTGATCCGCCAACACCACGTAGCCCGGCAGGTGCGTCAATGAGCAACCTGGCGTGAAGGCGCCGGGGACGGCGAACATCACGACCTTCTTGCCATCGAATAATTGTGCTGTGGTGATGGCTTGCGGGCCTTTTTCGCCCATTATCTTGAGGGTGCAAGCGGGAATAGAGTCGCCTACTTGGATCGTCATGGTTAGCTCCTGTTGCTTTTTTTAGGGGGATGGGCGGCGGGAGGGAGATGGCTGCGCGGCAATCACTCGTCCATGCGCCGCAGAAATTCCTGCATGATCAAACTGTAAAGCTCATTGCCGAGGTATTCGTCTTCCACGCCGGTTTCGATGCTGGGGTTGTCGTTTACTTCGATCACGTAGGCTTTGTCACCCCATTGTTTGACATCCACACCGTAAAAACCATCGCCGATTTGCTTGGTGGCCTTGAGCGCCGCTTGCAGCACCGCGCGCGGCACTTCAAAGGTGGGCAGTGTGTCGTAGCCGCCCACCTTGATCTTGTCGTTGGTGGCGTCCTGGTGGCGGTAGATCTGCCAATGATCCTTCACCATGTAATAGCGGCAGGCGTAAAGCGCTTTGTGGTTGAGGATGCCGATGCGCCAGTCGAAGTCGGTGTAGAGAAATTCCTGTGCCAGGAGCAGGCTCGATTCCTGGAACAATTCCTGAGTTTTGATCTCGAATTCTTCCATGGTGTTCACCTTCACTACGCCGCGCGAGAACGATCCGTCTGGAATTTTCACCACGATGGGAAAGCCCAGAGCTTGTGCCGCGTCCTTGAGTTGCTCAGGGCGATTGTGGCCAAGAATCAAGGTTTTGGGCGCAGGCACGCCGGTGCCGACGAACAAGTCGGCGAGGTAGATTTTGTTGGTACAGCGCAGAATCGAGGTCGGGTCGTCGATCACCACCAGGCCCATGCTTTCCGCCTTTTTGGCGAAACGGTAAGTGTGGTGCTCGATGCTGGTGGTTTCGCGGATGAACAGCGCGTCGAATTCAGGCAGGCGCATGAAGTCGTTGGGCGAGATCACTTCCACGTCGATGCCCAGGTTCTTGCCGGCCTGGATGAATTTCTTGATCGCCGCAGGATTGCTGGGTGGCAACTGTTCGTTCTCGTTCACCAAAATGGCGAGGTCGTACTTGGCTTGTTTGCGGGCTTTTTTCGGATGCCACACTTCGCGGCTGAAATTATCCAGCGCCTCGCTGAAGGCGGTTTCTTCGGCATCGGTGAGGCTCTTGTGATCGACGATGCTCAAGTCTGCGATCATCCAATGGCCATCGAGGTATTTGAGCGTGAGCGAGATGATCGGCGAGGGAAATCGCTCGAACACTACGCGCGCCAGCGGCTTGAGCGAAGGCTCCGCCGCCTGGCCAAAATAGGTTTTGAATTCCAGTTGCTCGGGGGTTTCGTGCTGGTTTTTATAGAGCTTGTCGAGCGCGGAGAACAATTCCTCCACGTTGAGCTGATACAGCAGCGGCGAGCCGACATCAGTGAGCACCTTGCTCGACGGAATGACGTGATGCCCCTTGGCCTCAGCCAGCAGCGAACAATAATAGCCTTGGCTCAGATAGCTGTAATCGCTGCACAGATTGATGACGCGGATGCGTTGATTCGGCGCGGTTTTCAGCGCCAGATATTTGTCGAAGGAAATAACCAGTTCACTGGGGTAGTAAGCTTCCCAATCTTCCAGCTTGTCCACCACGATCAGGACGTTCGACATAATGTTTCGCTTGCTCCCCCCTGGATGAAGTCGCGGCAGTATGGACTTTTTTATTTACGATGCAACCCAATACGGCGATCGCGATAGAATGCCCGCCTCGCCACCGCAGTTCTTGCCGCCTCATGCCGCCACGCCTTGTCATCCGCCCTGCCCGCCCTGCCGATCTCGCTGCGCTTGCCGCGCTCGAAACACGCAGTTTTACCGGCGAGCGTCTCAGCCCTGCGCGCTTCCAGCATTGGTGCGGCGCCGACAATGGCCTCTTGCTGGTGGCGGCCGAGCGCCGCGCCAGCGCCCCGCCGCTGGGTTATGCCTTGAGTTTCTGGCGCCGCCAGGGGGTGAGCGCGCGGCTTTATTCCATCGCCATCGCCGCCGAGGCACGCGGCCAAGGGCTGGCGCAGCGGCTCTTGCAGGCGAGCGAACGCCAACTCAAACAAAGGGGCCGCAGCCGCTATACCTTGGAGGTGGCGGTGCGCAATGCCGCCGCAATCGCGCTGTACCAAAAGCGGGGCTTCATCCCCTTCGGGCGCTACCGCGCCTACTATCAGGACGGGCAAGATGCACTGCGTATGTATAAGCCGCTTTGAGGCCAGCGCCACCTATAAGCCCTCAGGGGGATTGCCGCTGCGCCACGATGCGGCTAACGTCACGGTATTTCTTGTTCCTGGCCAGAGCCGCCTATGACTCTTCTCTTGCGCAGTGCCCTGATTGTGTCGTTCACCACGCTTTGCGGCTGTGGCGGTGAGGCGCCGAATACGGCCTCGTCCACGGCGAACGAGGCAGAGCCAAACCTCGGCGCCGAAATCGAGGTGCATGTCAGCGGCGCGGATTCCTTGAACATCAGCGGCCACAGTGATTCGCCGGGTTCCGCCTGCGGCTATTACCTGCTCGGCGGCATGGTGATCAACACCAGTTCGGCCAGTTTCCCCGGCACCGGCAGCTGGCACCTCTCCATCAGCGGCGACAGCCCCAGTGAAGCGAGCCTGCTGCTCAGCCTGGATGATGTCATCTATGCCGCCAACAACGCCGCCAACAACAGCGACGCCAGCGTGGACCAAGACGGCATCCTCATCATCAGCGACGACGCGCAGCACGCCACCTTCGACCTGCCGCTCGCCAACGTCATCAATCACGAGCAGAAAGTCCGGGTGAAAGGCTCGATCGACTGCAATTGACGCCGGAGCAACTGGAGGCTGGCGCGCCTTCTTTGGTAAGCTGCGCCGTGTTTTTTCTTTCACGCGTTCACGCGCGTGTTTCACGCTTTTACCGGCCTTTTTACCCGCTCTCACGCGACCAGACCCCGCAGACCATGCCCATTCAGATCAGCGACGATTACCACCACCAACCAATCGAACAGGCCGCCCAGGAATACTGGCGTGCCAAGCAGAGCTTCAAGGTGCGCGCCCAGCCGGGCAAACCCAAGTTCTATTGCCTTTCCATGTTCCCCTACCCCAGCGGCCGCCTGCACATGGGGCATGTGCGTAACTACACCATTGGTGATGTGATCGCCCGCTTTCAGCGGATGCGCGGCAAGAATGTGCTACAGCCGATGGGCTGGGATGCCTTTGGCCTGCCTGCGGAAAACGCCGCGCTGAAAAACCAGGTACCGCCCGCCCAGTGGACTTACGAAAACATCGCCTACATGCGCGGCCAGTTGCAGCAACTCGGCTACGCCTACGACTGGGACCGCGAAATCGCCACCTGCCACCCCGATTACTACCGCTGGGAGCAGTGGTTCTTCACGCGCTTGTTCCAGAAAGGCTTGGTGTACAAGAAAGAAGCCGAGGTGAACTGGGATCCGGTGGACCAAACCGGGCTCGCCAACGAGCAGGTGATCGCCGGCCGCGGCTGGCGTTCCGGCGCGCTGGTGGAGCGCCGCAAAATTCCGCAGTGGTTCATCAAAATCACCGCTTATGCCGAGGAACTGTTGGCCGCGCTCGATCAGCTCGACGGCTGGCCCGAGCGCGTGCGGGTGATGCAGCAGAACTGGATCGGCCGCAGCGAAGGCTTGGAATTCAGTTTTGAGGTAGCCGGCAGCGACGAGCGCCTCACCGTTTACACCACGCGCCCCGACACCGTGATGGGCGTTACCTACTGCGCCATTGCCGCGCAGCACCCCCTCGCCCTCAAGGCCGCGGCCAGCAACGCCACTTTGGCCGCGTTCATCAAAAAGCAAGACAACCTCAAGGTAGCCGAAGCCGACCTCGCCACGGTGGAAAAAGAAGGCATGGATTGTGGTATCCGCGTCATTCATCCGCTCACTGGCGCCGCCGTGCCGGTGTGGGTCGCCAGCTTCGTGCTGATGAGCTACGGCTCCGGCGCAGTGATGTCGGTGCCGGGGCACGATCAGCGCGACTTCGAGTTCGCACACAAGTATGGCTTACCGATCAAGCAGGTAATCGCCCCCGCCGACGGCTCCGCGCACGACATCAACGCAGCCCCTTATGTCGAAAAAGGCCGCCTCGTCAATTCCGGCGCTTATGATGGCCTCGACTTCGACGCCGCCTTCGACGCCCTGCAAACCGAATTCGAGAACCGCCGCATCGGTTCCAAGCAAGTGAATTTCCGCCTGCGCGATTGGGGCGTAAGCCGCCAGCGTTACTGGGGCGCACCGATTCCCATCATCAACTGCCCCGCTTGCGGCGCTGTGGCGGTGCCCGAGAGCGATCTGCCGGTACTCTTGCCCACCGACATCGAATTCGACGGCAGTGGCTCGCCGATCAAGAAAATGCGCAGTTTCATCGACTGCGCCTGCCCACACTGCGGCGGCGCTGCCGAGCGCGAAACCGACACGTTCGACACCTTCATGGAATCCTCGTGGTATTACGCGCGCTTCGCCTGCGCGCGCCACAGCGACGGCATGTTGAACAAAGACGACGTCGATTACTGGCTCGACGTGGATCAATACATCGGCGGCATCGAGCACGCAATTTTGCATCTGCTCTATGCGCGCTTCTTCCACAAGCTGCTGCGCGATGAAGGCTTGGTGCAGAGCGACGAGCCCTTCAAGCGCTTGCTCACGCAAGGCATGGTGCTCAAGGACGGCGCCAAGATGTCGAAATCGCTCGGCAATACCGTGGATCCCGAAAGCATGATCGCGCAGTACGGCGCCGACACCGTGCGCCTGTACATGATGTTCACCTCGCCGCCCGATCAAAGCCTGGAATGGTCCGACAGCGGCGTGGATGGCGCTTACCGTTTTCTCAAGCGCTTGTGGAAAGTGATCGGCGGTTTCAAGGCCACGCCGGTGATGCTCGACACCGCCGCACTCAACGCCGCGCAAAAAGAACTGCGCCTGAAAACCCACACGACCATCCGCAAGGTGAGCGACGACTACGAGCGCCGCCAGGTGTTCAATACAGCGATCGCCGCCGTGATGGAACTGTACAACGAGCTGAGCAAATTCCTCAGCGCGCAAGATTGCCAGGACGGCGCGCAAAATCAGGCCGTAGTGCAAGAGGCCATGCAGGCCATGGTGCTCTTGCTCGGCCCCATCGTGCCGCACGCCTGCCATGTGCTGTGGCAACACCTGGGCCACGACGCGGCGCTGATCGACGCCGCCTGGCCAGAAGTCGATGAAAGCGCGTTGGTGCAACACAAGGTGAACGTGGCGGTGCAGGTGAACGGCAAGCTGCGCGCAGTGCTGGAACTGAGCGCCGACGCTACCCACGAGGCGCTGCAAGCCGCGGCTCACGCCGACGTCACGGTGCAAAAATTTCTGGAAGGGCTCACGGTGCGCAAAGTAATCGTGGTGCCGGGCAAGCTGGTCAACATCGTCGCTAATTGAACCTGCGTTTTATGTATCGTCTCGCGCTCTTCTCCCTCGCCTTGCTGCTCAGCGGCTGCGGCTTCGCCTTGCGCGGTTCGGCTGAACTGCCCGCGCAATTGCAACCGCTGCATCTGGAAGCCATCGACACCGACAGCGATCTCTTGCGCGAATTGCGCCGTGTATTGCAGAGCAACCGCGTAGCACTGGCCCCTGACGCTGGCGATGGCGATGGCGATGGCGATGGCTACAGCCTGGGCGTGGGTCTTGAAGAGCGCAGCGAGCGCGTGGTGAGCGTCAATGTCAATGCCCGAGCCGGCGAATACGAACTGACGCTCGCCCTGCCCTGGCAACTGCGCCACGGCGCTACCCTGGTGGCGGGGCCGGAACGGCTCGCGTTGTCGCGCACCTACCTCGCCGACCCCGAAAACGCCGTGGCCAAAAGCCAGGAAGCCGAACAGATTCTGCGCGAAATGCGCCAGGATTTAAGCCGCCAGTTGCTGCACCGCTTGCAGGTGCTGCCGCTGCCGCAATAGGGCGCCCTCTTCCTTTTCCTTCTGCCTCTTCGCTGTATCAAGCCGCCCATGCCGTCCATTCCGCCACTCGTAATTTCGATCGCATTGCTCGTGTGCAGCAATGTCTT
>JAIRJU010000229.1 GCA_031260485.1 Pseudomonadales bacterium
CTGTGTATGCAGCCCAACTCGGGCGCGCAAGGCGAATATGCGGGGCTCTTGAGCATCCGCCGGTATCTCGATAGCCAAGGCCAGACGCACCGCGACGTGTGCCTGATTCCCAGTTCTGCGCACGGCACCAACCCTGCCAGCGCGCAAATGGTGGGAATGCAGGTAGTGATCGTCGCTTGCGACGCCAAGGGCAATGTCGATCTCGACGACCTCTGCGCCAAGGCCGCGCACTACCAGGATACGCTCGCCGCACTGATGCTCACCTATCCCTCCACCCATGGCGTGTTCGAGGAAGAGGTGAAACGCATCTGCGCCGTGATTCACGCCCATGGCGGCCAAGTGTACATGGACGGCGCCAACCTCAATGCGCAGGTGGGGCTGATGCGCCCAGGCGACATCGGCGCCGACGTGTCGCACACCAACCTGCACAAGACCTTCTGCATTCCGCACGGCGGCGGCGGCCCCGGCATGGGCCCGATCGGCGTCAAGGCGCATCTGGTGCCGCATCTGCCCAATCATGCGGTAATCACGCTCGCCGGCGCAGCGCCCGGCAATTCCGCCGTTGCCGCCGCGCCCTGGGGCTCGGCCAGCATCCTGCCGATCGCCTGGATGTATCTGCGCATGATGGGGGCAAGTGGCCTCAAGCGCGCCACGCAAATCGCCATGCTCAACGCCAATTACGTGGCACACAAACTGGCGCCACATTACCCGGTGCTGTACACCGGCAAGCAGGGCCTGGTGGCGCACGAGTGCATCATCGACCTGCGCCCGCTCAAGCAAGCGAGCGGCATCAGCGAATCCGACGTAGCCAAGCGCCTGATGGATTTCGGCTTCCACGCACCCACGATGTCGTTCCCGGTGCCAGGCACGCTGATGATCGAACCGACGGAGAGCGAATCGAAGGCGGAACTGGATCGCTTCATCGAAGCCATGATCGCGATTCGCCACGAAATCGCCGCCGTACAAGCCACGCCCAGCGCCGCGCACGACAACCCGCTGGTCAACGCCCCACACACCCTCGCGGATATAACCACCGACGACTGGCAACATCCCTACCCACGCAGCCAAGCCGTATTCCCCTTACCCTGGCTGCGCGACAACAAATACTGGCCACCCGTGAACCGCATCGACAACGCCTACGGCGATCGCAATCTGGTCTGCTCCTGCCCGCCGCTGGAGGATTATGCGTAGTAAATCGCCAAAGGCCATTCGAGAAGTGCGTACTGAATAGGTAAAGATTTCAGTGAGGGTTTTATTTCAGCTACGGCACTGCGGATTGCTCAGCAAGTGCTTGCTTGGCAGCTTCCAGCATACTGTGCGCCGCTGGGGCGTTTTCATTGCCAGAATTGAAGGCAAGAATGGACAGTGTGTGAATTGCGTCCTGATAGCGCTTTTGGTTCATTTCAGCCTGCGCAGTCGTCATGCGTAATTTAGCGTCATAAGGGGCCACCTGTAACGCCGATTCCAGACCCTCGAGCGCATTCTGGGTTGGCTCCATTCCTTGTTCTGTAAAGCTGAGATAAAAATAGAGAAACGGGAGCGGGTGTTCTGGTTCAATGTTGTTCACGGCCACGAAATGAGTGCGCACTCTGGCCCAATCCTCGGGAGCTTTCGTTGCCGTGGCGATTCGCGCCAACGCCGCACCTTTCTGAATCAGCGCATTCATGTGGTTGGGGGTGATAGCCAAAGCTTGATCTGCCGCGGCGATAGCGGCTTCATCGTTGCCAGCATCGTATTCTGCTTTGGCAAGGGCGCCTAATACGCTGGCCGCACCGGGATATTGCGCTGCCAGTTGTCTTGCTTCCTGCGCAACTGCGGCTGCTTTTTGGGTCTCTTCGGGCTTGATGCCATGATCGGATTGCATACGCACATCGATCGATGCTGCTTCCGCTGCATCCAACTCTCTTACGGTAATCGGGGCAAGGCTGATCTGTTCACTGGGTATGCGTCGTGCCGGTATCGGCCTTTTTAAATACTGCCCAAGCTCACGATCAAGCACCGCAAGATCACCAAACTCCGCGCGCGCCGAGTCGAGTTCGCTTTCACCGCGATTCAGGCGATTCAGGTAATCTGCTATTTTTTTCCTGCCCTCCTGGTTCGAGAAAAAATAGTGAAAGAGAGACCAGCTTCGCGCAAAAAAATTATCGTAGCGGTTATTTTTACGAGAGGCATAAATTTTGCTATCCAGCAATTCCTCGATACTGATCTGCCGCGCCACATTACTATTGAAATCTTTAGCGCGAAGATTGTTGGCCCCACCTAGAATTATGTCGCCATTGGGGGCAAAAGTGGTGCTACTAAAGTATTCAATGAAGCCATTGGTAAACCAGTTAGGAGTCATGGCGTCTAGATTTTCGTTTTTGAAATGGAGGGCATACGTTTGCCTGAGCATAAATTCAGACAAAGAAATCGCATCCATCTTGCTGGCACCAATGGGGGGAATGAACGCGGTGGAGCCTCCTGCTCGGGGCACATAGAAACCCACAACAGTCGTGTTACCACCAAGAACTTTGCGTGCCTGAGCCCTATCGCCGATGGCATAGACTGTAAGCCGATTGGACGGGCTCGGCACCTCTTGCTGTGCTGGAAACAGCACCGTGATTGCTTTGTGGTAACGCTCCATTTTTTCGGAAAATGTCCACAAATTGAATTCATTTTCATCCGCATAAATGACGAAATGTTCACTACTGGCTTCACGCCAAGTCGCAAAGGTAAGCGATGAATGTAACAAAGCTATGCCAGCAAGCAGAACGCGCAAGTGCATGATGTGTTCCTCGTTGTTGTAAAGGTGAATTAGTGGCGCAAACTAGCAGAGGAATGCAGCGCGATTCAAGTGACTGTAGCCAGGGGTTTGCAGGCGTTGCGGATGTGGCTGGTCAATTACCCGATCGTATAAAAATTCATGCTGAGGTCGAACAGGGTGCGCAGGAGAGTGTAGCGAGGCTTTGGTAAGGAGGAGCACTACTGATAGGTCCAAATGTCTTGGTCGGGGTCGTTCAGGGTTAGGCGGTGGTCCAGCACATCGTAGATGAGGGCGAACAGGCTTTAATTTTTAGGTAATTTTGTTGGGTTGAGCAGTGCGAAACCTGGCTTGACGGAGAATGTGCTGGGTTTCGCGTTGCTCAACCCAGCCTACGGCCCTGACCCCTTTGGGCAACCAGCGGCTTTTTTATTTCCGAAACAATGAATTCTGCGCCTCCGTTTCACGAAGCGCGTAATAACGAAAACGAAGAGAGAAGTTCAAAAATGACTATTTTTTCATTTTAGGTAAGTATTCTATTCATCATCTTACTCGCCGTTATGAGCAACAGTGCCAGCTTCCTCGGCAAATTGCTTTTTTGCAGTTTCCAGTAAAGCCATGGCAGTACCTTTATCAGAATCACGCGGGTTAAATGCCAGCACAGACAAAGTCTGAATCGCCTCCTGGTAGCGCTTCTGGTCGATTTGTCCCTGCGCTGTCATCAAGCGTAGTGTGGAATCATAGGGCGCCAGTTGCAAAGCCCACTCAAGGCCGTCGATTGCGATCGATGTCGGGATTTCGCCTTGGTCTATAAAGCTGCGATAGTAGTAAAGTAACGGAATTGGGTTGTCTGGCTCGATCTTGTTGATGGCGACGAAGTGAGAGCGAGCCATGGCCCAGGCTGCCGGGGCCTTGGTCTTGGTAGCAATTCGAGTCAAAGCGTAGCCCTTCTGGATAAGAGCAGTCATGTGATTGGGGTTGAAGGCCAGGGCTTGGTCCGCAGCCGCAATGGCCGCGTCGTCGTTGCCTGCCGTGTATTCGGCTTCGGCAAGAACGGCTTGCACTTCAGGTTCATCCGGGTATTTGGCGGCGAGATTTCTGGCTTCTCGCGCGACTTCAGCAACCTTTTCCGTCTCGTTGGATTTGATACCACTGGCAAATTGCATACGCACGGTAAGTACAGCCGCCTCCGCCGGATTCAGTTCTCTTATGGCAATTGGCGCAACGTTGAGTTGTTCACTGGATATGAGCCGCGCTTGTATCGGTCTTGTCAAATAGCGTTCAAGTTCCCGATTGAGAACAGCGAGATCACCAAATGCTGTGCGCGCTGAGTCGATCTCACTTTCGCCACGGTTCAAGCGTTCCAGGTAGTCTACCATCTTCAGCCTATGATCCTGGCTTGAATATAGATAATGAAAGAGTGACCAACTGCGTACAGAAAAGTTGTCGTAACGCCCATTACTTTCACGAGATGCATGAGTTTCGCTGTCCAGCAACTCGTCGATACTGACTTGCCGGATTGGCTGGCTAAGATCAGCAGCACGATAGTTGTTGGCAGCGCCTAGTACGACGTCACCATTACTGGAGAACGCAGCACTGGCGAAGTATTCAGCAAAGCCCGTGTTATACCAGGTTGGCGTTCTGATGTTCAAATTCTCGGATCTGACATGGTGAGCATACTCTGTCATAAGCACCCGCTCGGATCCAGAAACTTCACCCGTCGCTTTATTTTGGATGAACGGCATGAACGCGGCAGAACCCCCAGCGCGGGGCACATAGAAACCCACGAGGCCAGCACTGGTATCACCGCCTCGAAGTTTACGCACCTGATTCGCATTGCCGACGGCGTAGACTGTGAGGCGGTTTGAGGGGCTTTGCGTGCCGCGATGTGATGGGAACAACACCGTCATCGCCTGATGATAGCGCTCCATTTTCTCCGCAAACATGCGCAGATCACGTTCGCTTGCATCCGCATAAATCAGCAAATGTTCGCTGCTGGCTTCGTGCCAGGCTGCAAAGGTAAACGACGGATGTAATAAGATCATCCCAACAAGCAAGACGCGTAAGCGCATGATGTGTTCCTCGTTGTTGTAAGGGCGAATCAGTGTCACAAGCTAGCAAAGGTATGCAGCATGGCTCAAGTGATTGTTGCATCAAGTACGAATAGATGGCGTTTTCTATAGCTGTGACAACGTAGCTGCGGCTGGCGGCTTCGCGAAGTTGCTGATGATAACCGTAGGCGTTGTAGAGGTGTTGGATGCCGTGGCCGCTGGCGTCGATACTTTGGAACGGGCGGCCAAATTGGTCGTAGGTGTGGTATTCGGCGTAGTCGCCGTCGCTGCCGTTTT
>JAIRJU010000281.1 GCA_031260485.1 Pseudomonadales bacterium
TGGAGCATTGAAAATGCCCAGCACTGGGTGCTTGATGTGCAGTTCGGCGAAGATGGGCATCGTGCTCGCAAGGATCACAGCGCCACCAACCTGGGTATCATCCGCCGCGTCTGTTTGAACTTGATTCGCACCAACGATGCCAGCACCATGAGCGTGCGTCGACGCAAAATGCGCGCCTCTTACAACCAGGGCTATCGGGAACAATTACTCTTCGGAGCGCAGCGGGGGGCATAGCGCGATTGCCCTGGCTACAGCGGGAAGATGTCTTACCGGCGTGTCGAAACAAGGCTAAAATCAAGCACCACGGTTGTCGATGCGGCTGAGGAAGTTATTGAAAACCAACGAGTTAGCGCTTTAATTGCTCGCCCCTTCACCCGCTCAATTTTTCTATTAAAATCAATAAATTAGCTTATATCCCCGATGCTATGATTCCACGCTACCAAATCCTTGGGCTTGCCTGCCTTCTGCAAACCTGCGCTGCCTTCGCGGCGGATAGTGCCGAGGTTTATACCGGCACGCTGGGCAAGCAGCCGATCGTCGTGCAATGGCAGGAAAGTGCTAGTGGCGAGATCGAAGGCCGCTACTTTTATGAGAAATACCATCGGGACATCAAGCTCAGCGGTGAGGCCCGGGAGGCGGGGCTGCATCTGGTAGAAGGCAAAAACAACAGTTGGGATACCGAAGAGGGTCTGCCGCAGCTTGATCTCGAACGTGTTGCTGAAGATCAATGGGTTGGCACATGGCAGAAGCTCGATGGCAAGCCCATTGTGCTGACTCTGCGTGCCGCCGAGGTGCCTGCGCCCGCGGCGGCTGTCGATCCCTGGCTGAAAAAACTGTATGCGGACAACCTGTATGAATACCTGCGCCTAAGTGGCCTCACCTTGGAGAAAGGCGAGCAGACAGCCGCAGTGGGCTACACCTTGCAATGGTGGCTTGAGCCGGATTCCGGCATCAGTGTTTTTGAAATTCTGGATGGTTATCCTGACGCGCAGCGTAAAGCGATCAATGAGTTGCTGCGCGGCCGCTTGTGGCAGGGAGTGAGTGATTTTCACGATTGCGTATCGGCGGGCAGCGAAGGCAGTTTCGAGCAGGGCATCACGCCGAATCGGTTGTCGCCCAATGTCATCAGCATCAGCGGTTACATGGATTATTACTGCGGCGGCGCCTACCCTGATTGGGGCGATAACCCGATCAACCTGAACGCGCGCACCGCGCAGGCGCTTACGCTGGAAGACATCCTCTGGGTGGGCGAGGGCGATCCCGTGCGTTATGTCAGCGACCTGCCGTTTTGGGCCAGAGATTACACGGCGGGAGATTTCGACGCCTACGCCAGCTATCGTGAAACTTATCTGGCGCCCTGGCTCATCGAACAACTCAAGGCCTTGTACCCGGAAAGCACCGATGAAAACGACTGCGGTGGCTACGACAGCGAAGCGGCTTCCTACTGGCGGTTTCCCACCTGGTCGCTCAACGCGGAAGGCATCGTGTTCACTCCCTCCTATCCTCATGTCATGGCGGTGTGCAATATCCCGGTTACGCTGCCCTATGCAGTTGCGCGTCAGCAGCCAGGGGTATTGCAGTTGACGCTGCCCTGATTATTGACTCAGCGGTACACTTCAGCCAGCGCTACTTGCTTCAAAATTCGCTTGCCTGACCAGCCTGCGTCAACCACGCCAACTCGCGGGTCCACAGTTGGCGTTCGGCGGTTTCGCGCTTGAACAGCGCCAATGTTTTTTCCAGCACCAAGGTATAGGGCCGTCCGCTGCGCCGGGTTTCATGTTTTAGGGGCAGTTCGTGGCGGTCGATGAATTGGCGAATGAGTTGCCGCTTGGGTTCGGCAAGCGGCCATTCCAGTTGCCGCTGTGTGGATGACAGAAAGCGCGTCAAGGGTTCGTTCAATTCCTGGAGAGAGGCGCGGTCCGCTGGTGCGGTGATGGACCAATCATCCGCCGCGCGTTTGGGCTGCGCCAGATGTGCGGAAAGTGTTTGCAGGCAATGCGCATGGACGGGCGCCAAGCCGAGGCTGGCGAGATCGGGCAGGTCTGTGTTGATGGCGTGCAGCACGCCGAGCGGTACTTGTATCGGCAGTTGCTTGGACAACAAGGCGTCGATGATTGGCTGGCGCAGTGGTGGGCGCTTCGCCTCATGGCTGGCGTAAATCAGGGCGAGCAGCGCCGCGCTGGTGGCCGTCAGCGCCGTCACCTTTTCGCTGCCTTTGCTGTACTGGTTCGCTTGCGTTTGCGTGATGTACTGCCAGAGCCACGCCCAGCGCTCCTGCACCATCGTGGTGGCCAGGTCCACGCCGCCAGCGCCAGCGCGGCTCCAGGCTTGCACCAATGACGGCAGTGTTTGTGCTAGCCAGGTCAATTGTGCTTCGTGGTTCTGCCAGTGCGGTGGGGTCCATTGGCGCAGACGCTCTTCGCACCAAGCGAGGCCATGGCGTTCGAGCAGGTGCAACAGGTGCGGCGCCATCTTGGGTGTCAATTGTGCGAGCGAGAAGGGCGCGAGCAGCGCGGCGGCTAGCCTTGCATCATCGAGCATGACAGCTACGCTCAGAGTCGCGTTCAGCAATGTGGCGTCACCTGCGCGAGCAACAACCGATTGCCAGAAGGGTTGCAGGGATGCCGCCCATTGGTGCGCTTCTACTGTACCGTTCGTTTTCAGCCGCGTGCCGATTTGCTTGATGGCCCACAGTGGCGACAGCCGCGCGCGGATAACAAAGGCACGCTCACGCGGCCACAGCACCAGGGCCGCGCGGTGGTACCAGCGATCCAGTGTATTGCCGTAGTTGCCCGTGTAGCCTTCGTATGTCGATTGAAATGGCGTGCAGTCGGAAGAGTCGCGGGTGACGCACAGTTCCGCGTCGTCAACGCGGCTTTGTTCCGATTGCAGTTTGCTGCCGTCGACGGCGATCCAATGACGCAATTCGATTTCACTCTCGATCAAGTCAATCAGTTCCAGATTGGAGCTATCGTCAGTGGTGTCGTCTTCCTCGTCGTCATCGTCATCGTCATTCCATGTGTGGTTGGATGCGTGGCGCTTGCCTGTTGGATAGCTCTCTTGGTAATTATCCTCAGCGTTCCAGATTTCATGCACATCGGCCAGGGTCAGGAAGATCTCCGCATCCAGTTGCTCGGCCACGTTGCGCAGCGCGGCGGCGCGCGTGGCGTCCGCGCCTTTGAGGCGGTGCCAAGCCAGGCCGCTTGGCGTGTATTGGTGATCGAGCAAATACACCAGGCGATTCGGTGGCGCGATGTCGGTATCGCTGCGCCAGCGGGGCGCGGCGGGCGTGTTCCAAAAAGCGTGCACCGCGGCGCTCAGTGTGGCGATTTCCTGCGTGGAAACTGCCGCTACGGGTGTGCTGTCGCGCGCGATCAGGTTGTAAGTCAACACGACGCGGTAGCCTTCTTTCACGGCGCGGACTTCGTGCAGGCAATCGGCATAGAACGCGATCATGCCCAACTGTGTGAGCGAGCCGCGTGCACGCAGCGTTTGTCCTTGATGCGACACCACGAACTCGCCGCCGGAAAAACGCGAGGGCAGCGTGACAATCAACGTGCCCAACATGCCGTCGGCTTTCTCCGAATCTTGATGTGTGGCAAAGAACTGGCCTGGCGCGTAGATCAGCAAGTTGTGCAGCTGTGCCTTGAGCGGTGTGCCAGGCGGCAGGCCAAGATCATGAGCAACACGATCAAGTGCGCGATCGAGCGTGGCAGACCACTGCGGTGAATCGAAACGCAAGCGGTTGGCGGCGATCTCCCAGGTGTCGCGCACGCGCGGGTCCAATCGCGTTTGATCTTTGTAGCCATGAGGCGTGGGCTGCGCCACGGCGCACAGGCGATGCGCGGCCTGGATCGATACTGGCAACTGCACGGTGCCAACGCCGTCGACATGCAGTTGCGGATCGGCTTCGACAGTAAAGCGCGTGGCGAAGGCGGCGCTGGTGCCGATGGCGGCGAGCACTTCGGAGAGAAACGAGGATGGGGCGATATTAGAAGGTAAGGTCAAAATTGTTCCATGCTACAGGTTTGCCAACCCTCCTCACTCTCTCCTCATCTTCTCCCTGTGTACGGAGGTCAGCCCAAAAGCGCTGGTTTTTCCCTCCCCCGCGTGCGGGGGAGGGTTAGAGTGGGAGAGCAGCGGTGCGGATCAAGGCTGGAATTTGAGCAGCGTTTCGGCGGGCGAAGTTGGCGGCGTCAGTTGCAGGAAGGGTTTTTCGGAGGCGATGTGGCAGGCTTGGCAGGCGTTGAGCAGGTCGGAGTACCCTTGGGCGAAGGCGGCCTTGTCTTGCTTGGCCAGGATGCCTTCGAGCGCCGCCAGTTGGGTGTTTTCCACTGCGGTGGCGATCGGGGTCAATTCCAGGTCGCCGGTCGAAATTTTGCGCACCGGTTGCAGCCGCATCGCCGCGCGCAGGCGCACGCGGGTTTCGCCCAGGTAGAACGTCGCCAGCGGCCAGTTACCGGCTTGCGCGGCGATGCCGAGGTTGCTGGCGTTGTACGCCACTTGAGTCATGGCGAAGGCTTGGCCGGGGATCATGCCGCGCAGGGTTTGGATTTCTGCGCGCAACTCTTTCAGTTCGTCATCTTTGTCGTCGGCCATGACAGCGGTGGTGGCAAAGCCGCAGCTCACTATCAGGGCGATTAGCAGGGAGGGTAACGGACGCATGGTGATTACTCTTGTGTT
>JAIRJU010000297.1 GCA_031260485.1 Pseudomonadales bacterium
CATCCACCCTTCGCACGACCAATGCGACTATCTCTCCGACATCCACCCGCACGACCTCGTGGTGGTAAAAGCACATCAACTCCTGTCGCCGCTTTACAGCAGCGTGGCGCCAGAGGCGCGTGATGTGTTGCATTGAGCCATTCAAATAATCAAGCCTATCTGAATGGCGTTCGTCACTGCTTGCGGCTTCCAGGTACTCTGAGCGCATGGAGGTTTTATGCCCTCCCGCTATCACAAATTGCAGGGGGGGGGCAATTACCCGATTGGGCAATTGTAATCAAGGATAAATATCATCAAAACTAGAGACGCTCACTGGATGTTTGTGAAGCAATCAGAGGCTCTTGTAAGCCAACTGAGAGGTAAGGCTCCAAGAGTTACAGGCTATAAATTTTCTCAAATGAGGATTAAAAATGATTAACAATAAAGTAATAGCTGCAATTTTCAGCTTGCTGTTTCTGGCCTTATCCAGCATTTCATCGTATGGCCAAGACGATGATAGATTGTATGCGAATGGCGAAGCAGTGGATTTAGAAAAACTGGTTAGCGAAAGATGGTTTGTGAAGTTCCGTGAACCCAAAGAGGGTGAGCAGCCAATCATTTGGAAAGGTGATAGGGCAAAAAATCTTCGATCTAAAGTTCCATTTGGAGAAAACTCGACAGGGCAAAGTGCTCTAGAGTTGGAAATTAAATTGAACCTGGATGGTATGGTGTTAAAGATATATGAATCGACGGGAATGGCTCACGTAAAGATGTCTGCCAAAGAGGCGGAGCGCCTGCGCAGGCATCCAGATGTGCTGTGGGTAGAGCCAGAGGCTATATATACGGTTGCTGGTTCTCAGAGCAGCCCAGGATGGGCGCTTGGTAGAATTGGTTCACCTTATCCAAGTAGTAGCTATACAAACTACTCGTGGACTTATACAGGAGCGGGACAAACTGTTTATGTTCTGGATTCGGGGTTAAATGTGGGTACTGCATCAGTTACTGCTGAGTTTGGTTCAAGAGCTTCGGTGATCCATGATTTTAATGTAGGCGGCGTTGGCGAAGATTGCCTTAATCATGGAACCCCAGTTAGTAGTTTAATCGCAGGGAATAGGTTTGGGGTTGCTAAAGGGGCTACGATTATAATGGCGAAGATTACTGAAGGTTGTTCCAAGGCTATATTTGCGGAAAGTATAATCGAGTCATTAAATTGGTTGGCAGCAAATGCTCCTGCTGGAACTATCGTACATATAGGTGCTGTGCCTGTTTCTTGTGGAGACATAAGTGGTAGTGCGACGAAGGAGGCAGTAATAAGTGCTGCAAATGCCGGTATTATGGTTATCAACCCAGCGGGGAATGACAATTGTAATGTTTCTGGTCCGTATGCTGGCTGGCTGAGCATCCCTCAAACTTTTGTTGTTGGTGCGCTCGATACACCGGCAGCATCACTTGGGATAGACATGAAGGATTCGGCGTCAAATTGGGGAAGCAATATTTCCGCATGGGCTCCGGGAGCGGGGGTTTTTGCCCTTGGTATTCATCCCGCATGTTCTTCCACGGCATCTTCTCCTTGCACTTTTAGTGGTACTTCTTTTGCTGGCCCGTTGGTTGCAGGTATTGCTGCTGTGGCTTGTCAGGCGGCGGCTGGGGATTGCGCTTTGTATAGTGTATTAGATTTATACACAGTGTTTAGAAATTCAGGAACTATGGGGACTGTCAAAGAGGCTGGCGGTGGTCCACTAACAAGTTCACCATCACGAGTGGTGTGGCAGCAATGGTGATGCGAGCTTTTTTATCCTTGGAGGTTGTGTAATGAAACAGTTTTTTTTGAGTATTGGTTTGGCGGCTGCTGCGTTGCTGCCTCACATGCTGCTGGCAGATGAAGCCGAGGTGGGTTTTGATGAGCGCACCGGCACTTATTTGTTGAGAGTGCCGCTTGCAGACACGCTGGATGCGCCAGGCTTTTATCAGGACGCTGTATTTGAAACGGCAACGCCGGGTGATGTTTCCAATTGGCGGCTCTTATCTGTCGAGGAAGGAAGAGTGCAGGAAAACATTGATGACGTGAAGGTGGTCGTCACGGAGGGCGTGCCAGCTCAGGTTTTTCTCAGGGTGACGGGGTTGGCGTCGGGGTGTGATGGGGTTGGTAGAGTTGCCATTGCAACCAGCGAAAAGGATTTCTCAGTGTTCATTTACCATCCGCCAGTGGCTCCGGGAGTGATGTGTTTGGGTGTGATATCTCGGTTTACCAGCAGTGTTCCTTTGCCAGCCTATGGCCTTAAAGCTGGCACCTATTCGTACTCGGTCAATGGGAAAAATAACGGCAAATTTACCTTGCGCGAAAATAATGTTTTTGCGGAGGATGGCGAGTGCCATACCTTTGTTGCAGATAAGCTGCCATTGCAATGCGTAAAATGAGAATGGCAAAGTTGTGAATGTACGAAAAACGCGGACCTTTTGGTCCGCGTTTTTCGTATCGTTGCATTTATTTTTCCATGGGTTTATTCATGGTTGCGCCGTTGTTCAAATTCACGGTATTTGCGTAAAACACTGGGATCGGCAAATGAACCCTCAATCGTGTCAGCAGCAGGTATTCCATCCAATCCGCGTATCTGCGGCACGATAGCTGTCCATGCAGCAGGAGCAAGTGGCTCGCTAACATACGGTTGCAGATACGTATCCAAAATACCCATGCCGGGCTTTTCGATCTCGGCACTCAGCGCGGCCAGATAGTCATCTTTATTGCTGCGTAACCAGTCGATGGAAAACCCCGCGCGATGGCATAGATCAGCGTGAACCAGTAATAGAGTGCGGCCATTACAATCAAGAAAGGGATGGGCGTATGCAAAAAGCCCAATGACTTCTCCCGGTTTTTCGCGTAATTGTTCTTTGTTGTGCGCGATTTGCAGCCCAAGATTGACGGCGCGCTGCGCATCAGTCGGATGGGCAAATAATATTCCGGCCTTGGATATGGCGATATCGGGGGCAGTTTGTTGGCGATCCTGTCCAGCCCATGGGTACAGATCCTTGAAAAGCAGCCCATGCACTTGCAAGAAGTCCGCGTAAGTGATGGTTCCGCGTGCGCTTAAAAAACGCAGGGCATTGTCCAGATTTGCCACGAACACATCATGTTCAAGGCGCTTCACGATTACTATGTTTTTTTCTTTAGCCACATTGCGCAGATAGCCAGCGGCTGCATAGTCGCGGAACGGATCAAACATGGCGGGATCTTTCGCGCAAATAGCGGCTAAGTATTTGCACCATTTCAACGCCGGTGACTTTGTTGGCCTTTTTCAGCGCAATGACCAGGTTTTCCACTTCATCACATTGAACATCATCCCCGGCGTGGGCAGTGACATGCTCAGCCCAAACGTCTGCATAAGTTTGGGTGGCCGTAATGTGATGAATCTGCGCCAAGTTGCGGACGTAAGCGCCGATGTCATGGATAAGTGGCTTGTTTTCGATCATACGAATTGTGCCATCGGCAACGCGCTGTGAACCTCAAAACCTCATCCTAATATCCCCGCGCAGCCCATTGTCCGTGGTGCCGGAGCCGAATTGCCCGGTGTAGGCAAGGTTGAACCAGGCGTTGGGGGTAAGGGTGAAATTCAGCCCGAGGTCGAGCACCGCCATGTTGCTGGCAACGGGAACGCCGGTGACCACGAAGGCGTCGCCGCTGGCGAATGACAAGGTGGATTGCGGCGTCGTGTCGCCAAAGGCATGGCGCCAGCCCAGTGAGCCTTTGAGCGCGGCTTCCATGGCGCCCAGGGCGAGTTGGCTCTGGCCATGCACGCCCAGTGTGGTGAAGGTAAGGCTGGCAGCGTCGCCCAGGCCTTTGAGTGCCGCTACGCCATCTTTTTCGAGGCTGAAGGGGCTGACGGAGAGCCTTACGCGCGCCAGGTTGGCGAAGGGTTCCCAGGTAAACATTTCCGCCGGGATGCGATAGCCGACTTCGCCGAATAGTTGTGTGGTGTTGGCGCCGTTGTCGCCGCCGTGCAGGGCGTTGGATACCGTGGCGAAGGATACTGCGCGCGTCGAGTCGATGTAGTGCTTGCTGTAGGTTACGCCGAGGCGCAGCGCGAGATTGTCCCATTGCCCGCTGAGGTGGGCGCCAAAGTGAACGTTGCTGCTGTTGCCGTCGCCGCGCAGGCCGTCGAAGGTGGTGCGGCTATAGCCGGCGAGCACGCCAGCGCGGAGCGTGCTGGTGGGTTGGCCATCCGCGCCGACGAAAACGCCGCGGGTGTCGTGGTTGAGCAGCGTGGCGTTGGCGTCGCCGTCGGTTTTGCCTTTGTTGCTGACGAAGCGGCTCCAGACCTCGGTGCCGTCCGATGCCGCGCCGCGCATCCGGTCCAGGGCGGCTTCGCGCACGAAGCGGCTGTCTTCGAGCAGTGCCGTGGCGGTGGAGGCATGAAGCTCGCCTGAGAGCTGATCGAAGGCAGCGCGGGCTGTGTCTGCGTTCATCTGCGCCACCGCATCCCGCAGTACATTGCCTGAGTCTAGTGTGGCGACAGCGGCGCCCACGGCTTGCTGGTTGGCGGTGCCACTGAGGGATTGTGCCCAAGCCGGTGCCGCTAACGGCAGGGTGGCAAGGAGGCTGATCAAAGACACTGCCGAGCGCAGCGTGCGGTGGTGTTGCGCGTGTGCCTGTGTGGCGGCGCTACGCCAGAGATCGAGAGGGCACTTGTTGTGGTTTTGGTGCGAGCGGGTCATCCAACACTCCTGCATTGATTAAAAAGTGAGTGGCCAGCTACTGGGAGGTAGTGGTCAAGGGGCTTCAGACAGAAAGCGCATTATGCCGCGTATTGCCCAGGTTAAGGCGGTGTAGCCGTTCAGGTTGAACGGATATTAGACGAAGCGCTAACTATGCGCGCTGACGCGATGAAGTGTAAAGCGTGATGGGTGTATAGCACCAAAAGCAGGATGGCCGCGCACGCGCAGACGGCTGGTTATGTGGTGATGATTTTTTTCTTCAGGCCTCATTGTTCCAGAACGGGCACCGAAGCTGTTCCATCCCATACCGTCCAGGCGTTAAGGGTTTCAATGCGTTGCGCAGTCACCAGCCAGCGGCACCGTTCGGGATCGTTGGTGCGCTGGGGGGCGCAGCTTATTTCCTTGCTGTTTACCCATCTGCGTTCATCTTCGCGTAGAAATCTGATTGATTCTTCCGCGTACTGCTGGCTTGCTCTGGGAATTGCGTCCAGCATCCGCTGATAGACTTGGTTGAGCGCCTGATCGTCGCGCTCGTATAACCAAGCGTAGGGATGCGCGGAATTGAAGGCGGCAAGACCGCCCAAGGGAAAGACTTGGTCGCCGTTGTCTGAATAAAGACCGCCCGGCGCGCCCATGACCAGCCGGATCGAACGATCCCGGATCGGCGATGCGGCTTTCGACTTCCAGCTCAATACCGCCCAATTGCTGTCGCCCACCGTTTCGAGCACTTGGATGCTCACCTGCTCCACAGGCGTTTCATCTTCCCAAAGCTGCGCGCGGTAACAAAATACACCTGACGACTCATATAGATCGTCAGTGAATGCCGTAATGCAGTGGCCTGCCGCCGGCAATATGGTCGTCACGCCATAGCGGCCCCTGTCGGCGTCCGTATCGGTCACTTTCACCAGTACAGCGATAGTGCTGCCAGCCACCTGTGCCGCCAACACTTCATGGTGCAGGGTGGGTTCGGCCATTGCTGGCAAGGAGAAAAACATGGCGGCCAAATTGGCCGGTAGAATGAGAAAACGCACAAAATTGGCTTTCATGATGGTTTCGTTTCGAGGATATTTTAGAGCATTGTGCGCCGCAAGCTAGCATGGACATTACGTTGCGGTCACAGCCTAATGCTGGATTGAGTAATTCGCGTTGCCGCGTTGAGCGAGCAGGGCGGAAATAATGACGCCGGCGTAGCGCCAGCCTAAACCAGTGTACTATGGCGCCCCCTGGCGTTTAGGCCGCCGCACTTCCCGATCTCATGCAAACCCTCTCCTATCAATTGCTCGGCGTGCTGGCGGATGGCCAGTTTCACACGGGCGAGGCGCTCGGTGCGCGTTTCGGTGTGAGCAAGACCTCGGTATGGAAGGCCATCGGTGACTTTGCTGCGCTGGGTCTGGAGGTACACAGTGTGCGCGGCAAAGGGTATCGCTTGAGCGAAAAGCTGTGCCTGCTCGATGCCGCGCACATCCGGGGTGGCCTGCGGCCTGAGATCGCCGCGCGTGTGCCATTGGTGGAGGTGTTGCCAGATGTCGATTCCACCAATGCGCTACTGCTGCGCCGTGCGCAGCCAGGCGGCGCCGATCACGTGCAGGTGTGCCTGGCGGAGTGGCAGAGCGCTGGCCGTGGCCGCCGCGGACGGGCGTGGGTCAGCCCGTTTGGGCACAACATTTATATGAGCCTGCTGTTCACGTTCGACGCTGGCGCCGTGGCCCTGAGCGGCCTGAGCCTGGTGGCGGGGCTGGCGGTGGCTGAAGCCTTGCAAGCCTCTGGCGTGCGCGACGTGGGGCTCAAGTGGCCGAACGACATTTATTGCCAGGAACGCAAGGCGGGCGGCATTTTGCTGGAGATCGCCGGCGATCCGCAAAGCCGCTGCCATGTGGTTGTCGGCGTCGGTCTCAACCTGAAGGCGCGTGGGCAAGACATGAGCGAGGTGACACAACAGTGGACTGATCTCGCCAGCCAAGGCGTCGATCCGGGCCGGCGTAACCATCTCGTGGCGCAGTTGTTGAACGCCTTGGTGGCGGCGGTGAGCGAATTTCAAACGCAGGGTTTCGCCGTGTTTCTGCCGCGCTGGCAGCGGCTGGATCTGAGCCGCGAGCGCGCGCTGGAGGTATTGCCTGGCGGCGCTGAGGCTGTGTGCGGCATCGGGCAGGGTGTGGATGCCGATGGCGCACTGTTGGTGGCGACTCCCCAGGGCTTGCGCAAATTCCATGGCGGTGAAGTCAGTTTGCGTTTGCGCGCGCGCGAAGAGATGTAAACGGTATGGCGAAGGCAGCAGAGCGATTTTTGCAATTGGAACTCGATGCGGGCAACACCCGTCTCAAATGGCGCTTGCGGCAGCGGGAGCAGGATCAACACTGGCAAACCTTGGGCAGCGGCGTGGTCATGGCGCCAGAGAAGATTCCGTCGGTATTTCTCGAATTGCGCGATCAATTCGCCGATCTGCCGCTGCGCGCGATTGATCGCGTGCTGGTGGCGAACGTGCGCGGAGAGGGCTTCAAAACGGCCTTTTCCGCGTTCTTGTCGGAAAAATTGCAGTTGTCGGCCAGCTTTGTAGCGGTATGCAGAGACGGCGTAGCGGTGCAACATTGCTACGCCGATAACAGCCGGCTGGGCGTGGATCGCTGGCTGGCGATGCAGGCGGGGTATGCGCGCTGCCGCGCGGGGTGCCTGGTGGTCAACTGCGGTACGACGCTTACCGTGGATTTAGTGGATGCGGCGGGCCAGCATCTGGGCGGTTACATCGTGCCGGGGCTGTGGATGATGCGCGAGAGTTTGACCGCGCGCTCCGCCGCGCTCGTGATCGACAAGCTGCCCTGGGATACTACACAACCGGGCTGCAATACCAGCGAAGCGATCCATCACGGTATTCTGGCGCTGGTGAGCGGTTTTCTGCGCGATCTGCGTCAGCGCGTGCCGCTCGGCTTGGCGGAATCGCGCTGGTTGCTCACCGGAGGCGATGCCGTGTGGGTCAGGCCACAGCTCGACTGGCCTGTGGAACTGGTGCCTGATCTCGTGCTCGATGGGCTGGAACTGGTGCCGAGCCGCGCGTGAAATGACGCTGGCTATTGATGCTAAAGCGGCGGGAGCCGAACTTCTGGGAAGGAAATGATGCGATCTTTTTTTTGGTTTTTGGTGCTGGTGAATCTTGGCTATTTTGGCTGGCGTCAGTTCGGCGCCGACCTGGTGACAGAATCAAGCGCACCGCAGAATTCGCCAGCGGCGGCATCGTTGACGCGGTTGTCGGAGTTGCCAGAGCCGCCTGAATTGCGCACGGCGGCCATAGCTGTGCCACAAGCGCAGGAGCCGCCAGTGTCACCGAGCGGAGCGGTGATCGTGGAAACTGTTGCGAAGACCGAGCAGGAAGCGCGCGTGCAGGTGCAGCCGCTCGAAACGGCGCGGGTGTGTGCGGTGGTAGCGGGCTTCACGGCCAGTGAGGCGGCGTTGACGCTGGTGCAGACCTTGCAAAGCGTTCAGCTTACCGCCTTTACCGTGAGCGGTGACGAACAAGCCGTCCCCATTTGGTGGGTCTATCTGCCCAAGTTCGCCTCGGAAGCGGCAGCGCGCCGCACCTTGACGGAATTGCACCAAAAAGGCATCGACAGTTACTACCTCAACAGCGGCGAACTGGCAGGCGGTATTTCGCTCGGCGTGTTCACGCGGCGGGAAGGTGCGCTGCGCACGCAGGAAGATCTGGCAAAACGCGGTTACAAGGCCAGCATCCAAGCCAGCTCGCGCCAGGCCAGCCGCTACCGGGTCGTGGTGGAGGGCCGGCCGGAAACGCTGTTGGCGACGCCCGTCATGCAGGATTTTCTGGAAAAGAACCCGAGCCTGGATGTCTCAGATTTTGTCTGTGAAGGCGTTGCAGAGCCTAAGCAATTCCCCTAGAATGCCGCCCTCTGTAAAAGTGCCGGGGTTGTTGGACTGTCTGAAACTTTTGTTGGAGGGGTTCCCGAGTGGCCAAAGGGATCAGACTGTAAATCTGACGCGCGAGCTTCGGTGGTTCGAATCCACCCCCCTCCACCACTTTGGCGCTTGCCAACAGCTTGCCAACAAAAGCCTGCGGTTCTCGTGAAAATCGAAGTCGCCATAGCCATTGCCCTCTGTTGTTTTTTGTAAGTCTGCTCAACACGGGTTGCGTCAAGAGGCTTGTGCCCTGGCGAGCCGGCAGAGGTCAGGGCGGGTTTGGTGCGGGTGTAGCGCGGGTATAGTTCAATGGTAGAACTCCAGCCTTCCAAGCTGATCATGCGGGTTCGATTCCCGCTACCCGCTCCACGGTACATGAAGGGCGGTACAGGCGGTACATAAGGCGGTATATGAAGTAAGCACGGCTCGCATAGCTCAGGTGGTAGAGCGCATCATTGGTAATGATGAGGTCCCCAGTTCGACTCTGGGTGTGAGCACCACTTTTTCCCTGACGAAAAAGTGCAGATGAAAAAGTGCAGATAGCAGACATAAGGTTCGCATAAAAGGCAGTACCCAAGGCTTCTAAACAGAAGCGGTTGAAACAGATAAAGGTTGGTAACGGTTCGGAGGCACACTCGATGGCGAAGGAAAAATTTGAACGTAAAAAGACCCACGTAAACGTCGGCACGATCGGCCACGTTGACCACGGCAAAACCACGCTGACCGCCGCGCTGACGCGCGTGTGCTCGGA
>JAIRJU010000315.1 GCA_031260485.1 Pseudomonadales bacterium
TCGGCGAAGTGATCGGCGTGAATCCCGATCTCATCACCATGCTGGTGCAGAGCGACTTTATTCCCGTTATCGCACCGATCGGTTTCGATCACACCGGGCAGTCCTACAACATCAATGCCGACATCGTGGCGGGCAAACTGGCCGCGCTGCTCAACGCCGAAAAACTGATTCTGCTCACCAACATTCCCGGTGTGCAGAACAAAAACGGCGAGGTAGCGCCTACGCTGACCATGGCAGAGATCAAACAGATGATCGCCGATGGCACCATTCACGGCGGCATGTTGCCCAAGATCGGTTGCGCGCTCGACGCCATGAGCGCGGGCGTGAACAGCGTGCAGATCATTGATGGCCGCGTGCCGCACGCGGTGCTGCTCGAAGTATTCACCGACAAAGGCATCGGCACTCAGATCACCAGCGCAGTTTCCGCACGAGGAGACGCCTGATGCCGCGCGTCAAAGGCGAACGCCGCGACCACATCCTGCAAGCCCTGGCCGCCATGCTGGAAAAAGAGCCCGGTGGCCGCATCACCACCGCCGCGCTGGCGGCTGAAGTCGGCGTATCGGAAGCCGCGCTTTATCGCCACTTTCCCAGCAAGGCGCGCATGTTTGAAGGCTTGATCGGCTACATCGAAGACACGCTGTTTTCACGCATCTCGCGCATCGTCGCCGAACCTGGCGGCGCCACGCGCTGTTGCGAACAAATCATCGGCTTGGTGTTGCTGTTCGCGGAAAAAAATCCCGGCATTTCCCGCGTGCTCAATGGCGACGCCCTCGCGGGTGAAACCGCGCGCCTGCGCACCCGCGTCGGCCAGATCTTTGAACGCCTCGAAGCCCAACTGCGCCAGATCCTGCGCGAGGCGGAATTGAAAGAGGGCCTGCGCACACAAGTCACCGTCAGCAGCACCGCTGCTGTACTACTCGCCTATATCGAAGGCCGCATCAGCCAATACATCCGCACCGACTTCAAACAAGTGCCGACGCAAGGCTGGGATGAGCAGTGGATGTTGTTGCGCGGGGGCTTGTTCAGAGAAAACATTCAGGCCAGTGAAGCCTGAGTACGCCAGTGCCAATACTCAGGTTTTGCCCGCCGCCTCAAATGATCGCCTGCAAGCCTTTATCCGCGATGAGATTGAGCAGCTTGAGCGCCGGGCCCGTGGGACGGGTTTCGCCTTGCTCCCATTTGCGCACGGTTGAAGCGGTGGTGTGCAGATGATGCGCAAACACCATCTGGCTGAACTTCAGGCTTTCGCGTAGCTGCTTGATGTCCGCGGGACTGAGCTTACGCACGTGTGGCGGAAACTTGGCGTTGAACTCGCGCATCGTCATCTTGCTGATCACGCCAGCTTCGCTGAGCGTGGCAAGTTCACGACGCACCGATTCAATGATAGTGCTCACAATGCACCTCCAGTAATTCGCCCAACTGCAAGGCTTTCACTAACGCTATCACGGACAGTTTCAAGAACACTCAGTCCGCGCCGTAGCGCGCTCGATACTCCTTGAGTTTAGGCAGATATTGTTCCAATTCTTTACTGCCTGTTCGTTCCAAATATACGATGATCTGATCCAGGCTGATGATGCTCAATACCGCAATGCCGTATTGCTTGCGGATTTCACCGATGGCGGAGAGTTCGCCTTGCCCACGCTCTTGGCGATCCAAGGCCACCACTACGCCAGCGGCTTGTGCTTGATGCTGCGCGATGAGCGTCATCACTTCGCGGATGGCGGTGCCAGCGGTGATGACGTCGTCGATCACCAATACGCGCCCAGTAAGCGGCGCACCGACGATGCTGCCGCCTTCGCCGTGGTCTTTGGCTTCCTTGCGGTTGAAACAATAGGGCGCATCGCGCGCGAAATCGCGCGCCAAAGCCACGCTAGTGGAAGACACCAGCGGAATGCCTTTGTAGGCGGGCCCGAACAATACGTCCCACGGCAAGGCGGCCTGTGCGATGGCGGCGGCATAACAATGGCCGATGAACGCTAGCGCTTCGCCGGTGTTGAAAAGGCCGGCATTGAAAAAATACGGGCTCTGGCGGCCTGATTTAAGCGTGAAATCACCAAAGCGCAGAATGTTGCGCGCAATCACGAAATCCAGAAAGTTGCGTTGATAATCTTGCATCTGCTGCGCTCCGTTTTACTAAGCAAGCGCCAGCGCTGTGCGCTGGGCCTCGAACAAGCGCGCGCAACCGCGTTCGGCGAGCGCGATCATGGCATCGAGTTCTTGGCGGTGGAACGCGGCGGCTTCGCCCGTGCCTTGCACTTCGATGAAGCCGCCCGCGCTGGTCATTACCACGTTCATGTCGGTTTCGGCTTTGGAATCTTCCGCGTAATCGAGATCGAGCACCGGCACGCCCTGATGAATGCCGACGGAAACCGCCGCCACCATGTTGAGCAGCGGATCGGTGGTGAGCAGGCCGCTGATCTGCAAGGTGCGCAAGGCATCCACCAGCGCCACACAGCCGCCGGTGATGGCGGCGGTGCGCGTGCCGCCGTCGGCTTGAATCACGTCGCAATCGATTTTGATGGTGAATTCCCCCAGCCGCT
>JAIRJU010000331.1 GCA_031260485.1 Pseudomonadales bacterium
GCGGCGCCATGGCGCACTTTCATGAAGGCTGTCAGGTTGGCTTGCGTGGCGTCCATCTTGCTCACGTCATCTACGAATACCGCGATGGAGCGCGCATATTTTTGGCCCATCAACCGCAGCGCGCCTCCGCGGAACGGCACGAATACCGCATCGTCCTGGTCGCCGCCACCGAAACCGGAAGAACCGCCTTTGCGGGTCAGCACTCCTATCACCTGGAAAGGAATGCTGCCAATGAGAATGTATTCGCCAAGCGGGTTGCGCCCTTCAGGGAAGAGTTCATCCGCCACCGTGGCGCCGAGCACCGCCACCGCGCTATAGGTATCGTTGTCTTCACGGGAAAAGAACACCCCTTGCGCCAGCGGCCAATTGCGCAGCTTGGGCATGAGATCCGAGGTACCGGTGACAGTCGCGCTGTGGTCCTGACGCTGATAGCGCAAGGTGTAGTTGTTCTGTATTTCCGGCATGGCGCCGAGCACGTTCGGCACGCCATCCATCACCGCGTCCGCGTCTTCGTAGGTGAGCGTCGATTGCGCTTGACGCTGCCCTTCTACGCGCTGCGGCTGCATGTTGAGCATGTTGGTGCCGATGGAACTGATGCGCGCCACGATGTCCTGCCGCGCTCCCTCGCCGATGGCGAGCATGGCTACCACCGCAGCAACGCCGATGGCGATGCCCAAGAGCGCCAGGAACGTACGAGACGCATTGTCGCGCAGCGAGCGCAGCGCCATGCGGATGGATTCATGCACGCCGGACAACAGCGAGCCATCGTGACGGCTGAGAAACAGATCGCGCAGTTCGCTGTTGTGGCGGGCATCCACCGCGCCCTCGACATGACCGCTATCGGAAAGAATGCTGCCATCGCGGAACTCGATCACGCGGTCGGCATGAGCGGCAACCTTGGCGTCGTGCGTGATGATGATGACAGTGTGGCCTTCGCGCGCGAGATTTTCCAAGAGCGCCATTACTTCGACGCCGCTTTGTGAATCGAGCGCGCCGGTCGGTTCGTCCGCCAGAATCACCTTGCCGCCATTCATCAAGGCGCGCGCGATGGAGACGCGCTGCTGCTGGCCGCCGGAAAGCTGCGTGGGACGATGGTCCATACGCTGCCCCAGGCCCAGTGAGGTCAAGAGCGCCTGCGCGCGCTGACGGCGGGCGTTGACCCCAACCCCGGCATAGACCGCTGGCACTTCCACGTTTTCTTCCGCCGTGGCGGCGCCCAGCAGGTTGTAACTTTGAAACACGAAACCGAAGGCTTCGCGCCGCAACCAGGCGAGGTCATCCGCTTCAAAACTCTTGATATCGCGGCCTGCAAACAAATAGGTGCCGCCGCTGGGGCGGTCAAGACAGCCCAGCATGTTCATCAACGTAGACTTGCCGGAGCCGGACTGACCGACGATGGCGACGAATTCGCCCGGATAAATTTTGAGGTCGATGCCGCGCAGCGCCTGCACTTCCACACCGCCGCCAGTGATGAAGGTGCGGCGAATACCGCGCATTTCGATCAGGGGTATGGCCTGCTCACCGTAGCGCGCCGCGGTGGTGCTGGCGCGAGAGGCGGCAGCGCTCCCCGCCGCCACTGCCAGCGTGCTCATCGTAAAACCCTGAACTGACCGCCGCCACCGCCGCCGCCGCCGCGATTTTGAACTTGTTGCTGCCACTGTTGCTGCAACTGTTGCTGTGCATTCGCGGTAGGCGATGCCTGCACGATGCCGGCAACTACCTGCTCGCCTTCAGACAAGCCCGTGATGACCTCTGCCGAGATGCGGCTGGTAACGCCGATCAGCACCTGACGCTGTTCACGGCTACCATCCGCTTTGACCACGGAAACCGTTGCCGGGCGCGGCCTCACCTGCGGGGCGCCAGCGCCAGGGGCAGGACGCGCCAAGCCGCCGCCATTGCCAGGCAGCGTGAAACCGCCACCGCCGCCGCCACCTTGTTGTGGCCGCACTCTGGCGCCACCGCCCTGGCCTGCGCCGCCTGGCCCTTGGCCTTCACCGCCCTGACGTGCCACAAAGCCGCCATTGCCCTCAGGCGGCGCGGTAAATTCGAGCGCGCCGAGCGGCACGGTGAGGACGTTATGCGCGCCAGAAGTCACGAAATACACCTGCGCTGTCATTTCCGGCAGCAGCGTGCCATCGCTGTTATCCGCATCGAAACGGCCGGTGTAGAGCACCACGTTGCTGCTCACCGCCGGCGTCGGCAACATCTGCCGCACCGTGCTGTACCAACGCCGCGCACCGCTGCCGAGCGTCGTGAAGTACACCTCCATGTCTTTATGGACACTGCCGACGTCAGCTTCGGAGATACCGGCTTCCACGGTCATGGTGGAAAGGTCGGCGATGCGCAGGATGGTCGGCGCTGTCTGGGTAGCATTGAGCGTGACGCCTTCGATCATGTTGTTCGACACCACGGTGCCAGAGATTGGCGCGTATATTTTGGTGTAACCGAGTTGCGTTTCATCACTGGAGAGCGTGGCCTTGCTCTGCTCGATCTGCTTTTGCAACTGGATCAAGGAAGACTCGGCGGATGCGAGGTTATTGATGGAGGTATCGTATTCAAGCTGGCTAGTGGCGTTATCCTTCGTCAAGCGTTGTTGCCGCGCGGCGTTGGCCTTGGCAAGTTCGAGCGCGGCAAGCCTGGCATCGACCTGGGCTTCCTGCGAAGCGATGCTGGCGCGGCTGGCCTCCACTTTGGACACTTGCACGCGGGCATCGATTTCGGCCAGAAGCTGGCCTTCGCTTACCACATCGCCGATCGCGACGTGCAGCTTCGTCAACTGCCCGCTCACCTGCGCGCCGACATCCACATAGCGGCTAGGCTTGAGCGTGCCAGAGGCGGCGATGGTGTTCTCGATGGTGCCGAGCGTCACCGTAGCCAGGAGCGGCATATCCTCCGCCTTGGCCTGGCGCGCACTGTGCCAATACCAGTAAGCCCCGCCGCCAACAGCCAGCAGCAATACCGCAGAAATCAAAAGGAAACGTTTACGGCGCGCGCGAGCGGTAGGAAAGGCATCGGTGTCGTCTTTCATGGGACTCTCTATTAGGCTATTAGGGCTGTTAAGGCTGTTAGGGCCTATTTATTACGGCTGTTAGGGCTCTTATACCAACATCTACCAACATCAACGGCTCTACTGCGGGAGCCGTTATAGGGAACCATCCAACGGCTCCCCCAACGTACCAGCGGCCTTGCGGTTTACAACGGCAGTCAATGTTTTTTGGAGCATCCATCAAGGCCGAAACTGACTGGACGGTCACTATAGGGGCCTATCGTGGAAGGATTGTGGTTTTTACGGGTAAATTGACCACGGATAAATTGACTGCGAATCAAGAGGCGGCGGCAGGCGGAAGCTCGCCGCCGCGTACCAGCGTCATCAAGTCGGTATAACCGCCAATACCACGGCCATCAATGAATATCTGCGGCACGGTACGGCGCCCTGGCGCCCGCTCCAGCATCGCGCGGAGCAGACTCTCGTCATGCGTCACATCGTACTCGGTATAGACATAGCCCAGCCGTTGCAGCAATTGCTTGGCGCTCTGGCAATACGCGCACCAGTCCTTGGTATAGATTTCAATGTGCGGCATGAGACTGTTAATTTTGGAATGATTTACCAAGATTCTTGCCCATTGCTGAGACGAATGCTGGCCTCCAGCACCGCCTTGGCGTGGCCGCCATCAATCGCCTGCGCCGCCTGCGCCACGCCTTCACGCAGATCGCGCGCTTTACCCGCAATCAAAAGCGCTGCCGCCGCGCCGAACAGCACGATGTCACGATAGGCATCGCGTTGCCCATCGAGCAGCAGCCGCAGACGCGACGCATTGTAGCCGCTGTCGCCGCCCTTGAGTTCATCCAGCGTGGCGCGTGGCAAGCCCGCATCTTCCGGGTGAATTTCCACCACGCTCACGCGCGCGCCCTCCACCACCGCGACACGGTTGGGGCCAAGCGTGCTCAACTCGTCGAGACCGCCAGCGCCGTGCACCACCCAGGCTTTTTCGCAACCGAGCCGCGCCAAGGTTTGCCCCAGCGGCTCCACCCACTCAGGAATGTAAACGCCAAGCAGATAACGCCGCACGCTGGCGGGATTACACAAAGGGCCAAGAATGTTGAAGATCGTGCGAATACCCAGCTCCTGCCGTACCGGGCCCACATGACGAAACGACTGATGATGCCGCGGCGCCTGCATGAAACAAAGCCCGGCGTCATGCAATGAACGTTCCAAAACGGCCACCTCGGCATCGAGATTGAGACCAAGCGCACCCAGCACGTCGGTCATGCCGGAGCGCGACGACACCGCACGATTGCCATGCTTGGCTACCGGCACACCGCAACCGGCGGTGACGATGGCAGTGGCAGTGGAAATGTTGAGCGTGTGCGCACCATCGCCGCCAGTGCCCACGATGTCCATGGCACCCGCGGGCGCGCGTACCGGAATCATCTTGTCACGGATCACGCTGGCGGCGGCGGTGATTTCATCCACATGCTCGCCGCGCAGTTTCAACGCCACCAAAAACGCGGCAAGCTGCGCGTGCGTGGCTTGCCCGCTCATGATCAAGCCAAAGGCGTCTTCTGCCTCTTCAAAACTCAGTATTTGCCCGCTCGTGACTTTGGCGATGTAGGGCTTGAGTGCGGTAGGGGTATCGCTCATGCGTCTTATTTTTTCCGCTGGTTGAAGTCGCGCGCGAGCAGCGTGTTCTGCATCAACGACGCGATGGTCATGGGGCCAACACCGCCGGGCACCGGCGTGATGAAACTGCATTTATCCTTGACCTTATCGAAGTCAACATCGCCGCGCAGCTTGAAGCCTTTCGGATCGCTGGCATCTGGCACACGAGTGGTGCCCACGTCGATCACCACGGCACCGTTTTTGACCATATCAGCGGTAATGAACAGCGGCTTGCCGATGGCAACGATGAGGATGTCGGCGCTCTGGCAAATTTCCTGCATGTTTGGGGTACGGCTGTGCACCAGGGTCACGGTGGCGTTGCCAGGGTTGGTGTTGCGCGCCATCAACACCGACATCGGCGAACCCACGATGTGGCTGCGCCCCACCACCACGCAGTGCTTGCCCGCGGTTTCGATCTGGTTGCGCTTGAGCAACTCCATGATGCCGTTGGGCGTGGCAGAAATGTAGGTGGGCAGGCCAAGCAACATGCGGCCCAGATTTTCTGGATGAAAGCCATCGACATCCTTGCGCGGATCGATGGCGAGCGTGATCTTTTCTTCGTCGATATGCTTGGGCAGCGGTACCTGAACGATGAAGCCGTCAATGGCGGGATCCTGGTTGAGCTTAGCCACCACCGCGAGTAATTCCGCTTCCGTGATGGTGTCAGGGTAAGTCAACAAGGTGGAATCGAAGCCGCAGCGCTTGCACGCCAGCACCTTGTTGTTGACATAGGTCATGCTGCCGCCATCACTGCCAACCAGCACGGCCGCGAGATGCGGCGCCTTGCCGCCCGCCGCCTTGATGGCGGCAACCTGATCCGCAATCTCCTGCTTGAGCTGTTCCGACGTGGCTTTGCCATCCAACAATTGCATCTGCCCCCCCTTCTGCGCTGCTTGAAAACGAAGCGGCGATTCTACTCAAGATGCAAAGGCATGTGGATAGCGCGAAACAAAAGAGAATTACTTATCCGCTTTCTGCTCGATCTGCTTTTTCTTGGCCAATTCAAGCTGCTGGATACTTTTATCCGGTACTGGCAAATTTTCTGGCATGGTGCCACCCAGTTCCTTGATGGTCCGCCGTACCTTCTTGCCCACTTCCAAATGTATCTGGTTTGCCCGCGCTTTGCCGCGCACCTCATCACGACGCAGCTTCTCCTCGGTTTGCGTGGCACGAAACAGGTTGGCCGCCAGTTCTGTACTGCCCATGTGATCGAGTATCTTCTGGCTTGTCTTCAAGCGCTTGCGGGTGTGGATTTCCTTGCTACTCAAGCCACCGTACAACCCCTTGTAACCATGATCCTGAAATATAGCGTAATCCAGCGCAGTCTCTACTCCAGCATCTTTAGCCGCTGCAGCCAAATGTTTGTTGTGGGCGGTCAGTTCATTGCGAATGGCAAGGCGCTTTTCGTCCTCAGACAGTTGCGTGAACTTCACCGCGTCGGCCAGTTCCTGTCGTCGTGTTTGAAGAGCAAAGTAAGTCTGACCATTAGCGATAACCAGTTTGGAAGGATCACCGTTCTGAACGATCAAGTAGCAGGCGTATCGGGAAAGACGTACATCCTCCACTTCTCGCTGTGCGCCAGAACCAATGTCGACCATTGTGAGGATATCCTCCATATGGTCTTTCACCCGCTGCCCGCTATTACGGCAAGCTTCACGCGCGCGCTCCAGTACGGGCACAAAATGGCGGTATTGGGAATACTCCAGCGTTTGCGCCAACTGGCGCGCGCGCCAGAACTCATTGCCATTCAGATCCAAATGGCGGATATCATCGAAAGTGGCAGCATTTCGTTTGTCTATTTTATTTCTAATCATGACAGCACTCCTTGTTTGTCGAAGACTTAGGCAAGCAAGCGTTGCAATCCTACAGATCAAATCCGCCCCAACGCCTCCAGCACCACACCCTCTGTGAGTATCTGCGGCAGCACGTCGGCTGATGCGTTGGGGTCGGCGGGGAACAGCAGGTAGAGCGGCACGCCGCTGGTATCGTAGTGGCGCAGTACTTCGGTGATGGCGGGGTCGTTGTTGGTCCAATCACCCTTGAGATAGGTAACGCCCTTCTCTGTCATCGCGCTCGCTACTGCCGCGCTGCTCAGCGCCACTTTTTCGTTGACGAGGCAGGTGATGCACCAGGCGGCGGTCATGTTCACGAACACCGGTTTGCCCGCGGCGCGCAGCGCGGCGAAGCGTGCGGCGCTGTAGGGTTCAACAGTGGTGTCATGCGTTTCCGCCGTGGTTGCCACAGCGTCGTTTGTGCGCAGAAAGGGCGAGAACAAGGTTGCTCCGGCCAGCGTCACGCTGGCCAATGACACCACCAGCCACACCTGATGCCAAATGCCGCCTCGGCGATGCCGCCGCTGCCAAGACCATGCCGCCAGCGCCAACAGCACACAGCCACCCGCCACCAGCGCCATGGCATCGACGCCGCCCTGATGGCCAAGCACCCACAACAGCCACACCGCGGTGGCATACAGCGGAAACGCCAGAAACTGGCGAAAACCCAGCATCCAGGCGCCAGGTTTGGGCAGAAGCCGCGCCAATGCGGGCACGAACGACAGCACCAAAAACGGCAGAGCCATGCCAAGGCCAAGCGCCAAAAATACCGTGAGCGCCACCGGCATGTTCTGGGTGAAGGCAAAGCCCAGCGCCGCGCCCATGAATGGCGCGGTGCAGGGGCTGGCCACCACGCTCGCCAGCACGCCAGTAAAGAAGGAACCGCTGTAACCCTCTCGCTCCTGTAGATCCGCTCCCACGCCCATCAACGAAGCGCCAAATTCCACCACGCCCGACATCGACAAGCCCATCACGAAAAACAAAAACACCAGCGCGCCGACAAACCACGGATGTTGCAACTGAAACCCCCAGCCAATGGCGGCGCCGCCAGCCTGTAGCAACAGCAGCGCCAGCGCCAGCACAAGGAACGACACCAGCACACCGCCGGTATAAGCGATGCCATGCCAACGTTGCTCGTGCTGCGGCCCGTGCGCCGAATGCGCCAGGCTGAGCACCTTGAGCGACAGCACCGGAAACACGCAAGGCATGAGGTTGAGAATCAAACCGCCCAAGAGCGCAAAACCGAACACCAGATAAAGTGGCAGCGCGGGCGCAGCGTGCGTGGAAAATTCCGCAGCGGCGCTCATTGCCAGCGGATCGGGCTGCGCTTGTATCTGATACGCCACTTGCTGGCCCGGCGCCGTGGTGACAAGCAGCAGGCCGCCAAGGCGTTCAGGCAGCGCCTGCACCGGCCGTGGATGCAGCGCCTGGCTGAGTTGCAAGCTGGAAAACTGCGTGGTGATGCGCTGCGGCGCCAGATAGTCGACGATGCGGTGCGTATCGGGAATGAAGCGGATGGCGGTAGCGCCTTCGAAGATGTTCTCGGTGGCCTGTACCAACAGTTCCAATTTGCCGCCACGGATGCCGAAGCTGGAGGTCAAGTTGATGTCGGCACGCGGCAGCGCGGCGCGAGTGGCGGCGAAGCCGTAGGCGAAAGCGTCATTGCCCGGCGCAAGGCCTTGCCTTTGAACCGAAAGTTCCAATTCCACCTGAGCGCCGCCGGGAATGCAGATGTCGTCGCATTCTAGCCAGTCGGCTTGCGCGCCCAGAGCCACGCTGTCGCCCACAAAATCAGACTCGATGCTGAGCGGCGCCAGCAAGAACACCTCGCCGGTATAACCGAAATCCGTGAGATCGGCAGGCAGATCAAAACGCTGTGGCGTGGGCCATATGATGGCGCCAGCGCTTACGCCTTGCGGCAAATTCCATGTGACCGTGGTGGCTTTGCCCGCATCGCCAGGGTTGATCCAGTACGTGTGCCAGCTTTCCATGTGCACCAGACGCAAAGCCACCCACAAGGTTTCACCCGGCACCGCGGCAAGCCGCTCCGGCACCAGTTGCGCAGCGACGTGCTGACCTTGGACAAGCGGATAACGCTGCACCTGCTCCTGTGCCTGTGCCTGTGCCAATAGCGGCGACAACAGCACCATCAGCAGCACTACGTGAATCAACGCGAACCAGCGGCGCGCGTGTTTACTGTGGATCGGCATACAGCCACTCCTTCAATAATGCGGTGACGGCCTCAGGCCGTTCCATCGTGCACATATGCCCCGCGCCCGCCACCACGCGCAACTCGCTGCGCGGCAGTAAGGCCGCCATGGCCTCATGCTGATGCACCGGGCTCCAGGGGTCGGCGTCGCCCACGATCACCCAGGTGCACTGCGTACTCTGCGGCAAATACGCGCGTGGATCGCTGCGGCTCA
>JAIRJU010000341.1 GCA_031260485.1 Pseudomonadales bacterium
CGCCGCCAATCTGCCGGGCGAAGTTGCCTACGGCCCGGAAAATCTCGACAACGGCCTTGGCGAATACCTCGCCAAGCTCGGCAAGCGCCAGTTGCGCATCGCCGAAACCGAGAAATACGCGCATGTCACCTTTTTCTTCAGTTGTGGCCGCGAGCAGGAATATCCGGGCGAAACCCGCATCCTGGTACCCTCGCCCAAGGTAGATACCTATGATCTCAAACCCGAGATGAGCGCCGTTGAAGTTACCGATAAACTGGTGGCGGCAATCGAGCAGCGCGCCTTCGACGCCATCATCTGCAACTTCGCCAACGGCGACATGGTGGGCCACACCGGGGTCTTGGCCGCCGCGATCAAGGCGGTGGAAACGCTCGATACCTGCCTGGGCCGCATTCTCGCCGCGCTGGCCCAGGTGCATGGCAATTGCCTCATCACCGCCGATCACGGCAACGTGGAACAAATGCTCGACACCAGCACCAATCAGCCCATGACCTCGCACACCAACGGCCCCGTGCCCTTGGTTTACGTGGGCCCGCGCGCCGCCACGCTCATACCTGATGGTTCGCTCTGCGATGTGGCGCCCACCCTGCTGGCGCTGATGAACGTGCCACCGCCGCGCGACATGACGGGCCATTCGCTGCTGCGGTTCACCTGACGATGCGCCGCGGCGGCCCCTTCTTCCACGCATTCGCCGTCAGCGCCCTGCTGCTCTGCCTGCTGCTGCCGCACAGCGTTTTGCCCGCGCAGGATGCCGCGAGCGAGCAAGAGCTTGCGCGCATCATCAAGGCCATCGACGCGGTGAAGGGCGAACTCGCTGGCCTGCGCCGCGAGCGCGGCGGCCTGCAAAAAGACGTGGAAAGCGCCGAGCGCCGCATCAGCGAGGTACGCGGCGCGCTCAAAACTACCCAGAGCGATCTGACCCAGGCACAGACCCGCCTGAGCGCGCTGCACCAGGAAGCGGAGCAACTCGATAAACAACGTAGGGATCAGCAAGACCTGGTTGCCACCTATCTGCGCCAGGCCGCGCGCACGGGGGAGCAATCCAGCCTCAAATTGTTGTTGAACCAGGAGCAGCCGCAACAAGCGGCGCGCCTCTTGCGCTACAACGGTTATCTCACCCGCGCGCGCGCCGCGCTGATTCAAGGCTATGCCGATAACCTCGCACGGCTCGACGAGGTGCAGCGCGGCATCGACACCGAACGCCTCACGCTCGAAGCCCGCCAGCGCGATCTCAGCGCACAGGACGCGCAACTCGCCAGCGCGCAAAGCGCCCGCAAAACCGCGCTGACCTCGCTCGACACCAAGCTCAGCAGCCACGGCGCCGAATTGGAACGCCTGGAAACACAGCGCATCGACATCGAAGTATTGCTCAAAGAACTGCGCCGCTCGATCACCGAACTGCCGCTCGATGGTTCCGATCAGCCCATCACCGCGCTCAAGGGCAGATTGCCCTGGCCGCTGCAAGGCCGCCTGACGCGCAGTTTTGGTAGCCGCCACGAGCTTGGCGATCTCACCTGGGAAGGGCTGACCCTCATCGCGCCCGCCGGTACCGAAGTGCGCGCGGTGCATCATGGCCGCGTAGTGTTCGCGGATTGGTTCGGCAGTTCTGGCCTGCTCTTGATCGTCGATCATGGCGATGGTTACATGAGCCTGTATGCCCACAATCAGGAACTGTACAAAGCCGTTGGCGAATGGGTTGGCAACGGCGCGGTGATCGCGGCGGCGGGCAATACCGGCGGCCAGTCGGAAACCGGCCTCTATTTTGAAATGCGCCACAATGGCCGCGCCGAAGATCCCGCCAACTGGTTGCGCGCCCGCAACTGAGCGGCCTATGCTGGCCGCCTGCCTCTGGAGCTTGTTATGAAATTGCGTCCTCGTTTGCCATTCGCCGTTGCCGCCCTGTGCTTATGTGCCGCACTGTCTGCCACAGCACTTTCTACAACACTGTGGGCCGCGGACAACCCCGTGGATGGCCCCGCCGCCAATGGCCGTACCGTGAATACCGGCGCCGTTGACGCTGGCAATCTGCCGCTGCCGCTCGACGAAGTGCGCATCTTCACCCAGGTGCTCAACCAGATTCGCAGAGCCTATGTCGAACCGATCGACGACAAAACCCTGCTCGAAAACGCCATCAAAGGCATGATCGCCGGCATCGACCCGCATTCCAGCTACCTGGCCAGCAATGACTACAGCGAACTGCAAGAAACCACCACCGGCGAATTCGGCGGCCTTGGCGTGGAAGTGGGCATCGAGAAAGGCTTCATCAAAATCATCGCGCCGATAGACGACTCCCCCGCCGCGCGCGCCGGCATCAAGGCGGGCGATCTCATCATCAAGCTCGACGACACACCGATCAGCGACGCCACCGGCGACACCTCCGAACTGCTGCGCGGCGCGCCGGGCTCCAGCGTTACGCTCACCATCCTGCGCGAAGGCGTCGCCGCGCCCTTCAGCATCAATGTCACGCGCGAAATCATCAAAACCCGCAGCCTGCGTTACCGCTCGCTCGAACCGGGCTACGGCTATATCCGCATCGCCCAATTCTCCGCCAACACCGGCGACGAAGTGCTCAGCGCACTCACCAAACTGCAAGCGGAAAACCGCCCGCTCAAGGGCCTGGTGATGGACCTGCGCAACAACCCTGGCGGCGTGCTGCAATCCGCGGTCAAGGTGGTGGACGCCTTCATCACCGAAGGGCTGATCGTCTACACCAAGGGCCGCGTGGAAGGCGCCGACATGCGCTTCGACGCCAGCGCCGACGACCCCAGCCACGGCGTGCCGCTGGTGGTGCTGATCGACGGCGGCTCCGCCTCCGCGTCCGAAATCGTGGCGGGCGCCTTGCAGGATCACCACCGCGCCATCCTGCTCGGCACCAAGAGCTTCGGCAAAGGCTCGGTGCAAACCGTGCTGCCGCTCACCAACGACCGCGCCATCAAGCTCACCACCGCGCTTTACTACACGCCCAGTGGCCGCTCCATCCAGGCGCGCGGCATCGAACCTGATATCGTTGTCACCCGCGGCCAGGTCACGCGCTTCCCCGACAGCCCCACCGCCTACCGCGAAGCCGACCTCAGCCGCCACCTCGAAACCGCCAGCACCGACGCCAACGCGCCCACCAACACACCCACCAGAGCCACACCAGCCCCCACGCCCAACGCACGCCCCGCCGCCATCGACCCCAAAGACATATTGGTGGACGACTACCAACTCAATGAGGCAGTCAATGTGCTCAAGGGCTTGAATGTGTTGCAGACGCTACCGCGTTGATCAAGCCGCCAATACCAGCGTCGATGAATCTCAAGGCAATGTGCGCAGGGAATAACGCGTGCTGCGCCCGCCTGCGGGATCCTTCACCAGCACATCGCGTGCCACGAGGTCGCTGATGTCACGCAGGGCGGTGTCGGGCGAGGTGTGAGTGAGCTTCGCCCATTTTGACGAGGTCAGCGTGCCTTCCAGGCCATCCAGCATTTTGTTGATGACCTTGCGTTGCCGTTCATTGAGCGGCTGGTTGGCCATTGCCTCCCAAAAACGTGCTTTGTGAATGATGCGTGAGAGCATGGCGTCCGCATTTGCGATGGCGCTATCGAGGCAAGCCAGAAACCAGACCAACCAGTCAGTAATATCGAGATCGCCTTTCTGCGTGAACTCCAGACGATGGTAATAGGCCGTTCGTTCAAGACGGATTTGCGCGGACATGCTGTAGAAGCGTTGCGCGCTCTGTTCCGACCGGGCCAGCGCCATATCCGCAATCGCACGCGCAATGCGTCCATTGCCATCGTCAAAAGGATGAATGGTGATAAACCACAAATGCGCGATAGCGGCTTTCAACACGGCATCGAGCGATGGCGTATCGGCGGCAAACCACTGCAGAAACGCTGCCATCTCGGTGTTCAGCCGCACTGCCTCTGGCGCTTCGTAGTGAACGTGCTCACGCCCCAGCGGACCAGAAACCACCTGCATCGGCCCTGCGCTGGCATCACGCCACGCCCCCACCGTGATCTTGGACAAACCGCTGCGGCCCGTGGGGAATAGCGCTCCATGCCAGGCAAACAAGCGCTCATTGGTCAAGGGCTCGGCATAGCGCTGAGTGGCGTCGAGCAACATGTCGACGACGCCTTCGACATGGCGATCAGCCGGCGTCAGCGCGCCGATGTCCACGCCCAGGCGCCGCGCGATGGAGGAGCGCACTTGCGCCTTGTCGAGAACCTCACCTTCGATCTCGCTGGACTTCAGCGCATCTTCCGTCAGTATCGTGAGAGCCGCTTCAGCGCGAAGATCAAAGCCGAGCGCTTCCATGCGCCCCAGCAGCCGCCCCTGGCGATGGCGCACGGCAGCAAGGCGCTGAGTAAGCGCAGCGTCATTCCAGCGGAACGCCGGCCATTCGCTCAATTCATGGATGTAACGTGTCATTCTCCGCACCTTTTGCGGAGATAATACCCAGCATTCGCCGCAAACACCAGCCTAATCACCGCATACTATGCGGTGATTAAAGGATGTTTTCTCCGCATGGCGCGTTTTCAGCGCACTTCTATCCCCTGCTGGCGCATGAAATCCTTCGCCCGGGGAATCGTGTATTCCCCGAAGTGGAAGATGCTGGCCGCGAGCACGGCATCGGCCTTGCCGAGCTTGATGCCATCGACCAGATGCTGAAGATTACCGACACCGCCGGAGGCGATGACGGGCACGCCGACGGCATCGCTGATGGCGCGGTTGAGACCGAGATCGAAGCCGCTCTTGGTGCCGTCGCGGTCCATGCTGGTCAGCAGGATCTCGCCCGCGCCGTAGGCCACCATTTTCTTGGCCCAGGCAATGGCATCGAGGCCGGTGGGGTTGCGGCCACCGTGGGTGAAAATTTCCCAGCGTTTGGGTGCGTTGGGTTCAGACACGCCTTTGGCGTCGATGGCCACCACGATGCACTGCGCGCCAAAACGCGCAGCGGCTTCGCGCACGAATTCAGGATTGCGTACCGCGCTGGTGTTGATGCCCACTTTATCCGCACCTGCATTGAGCAGGTTACGGATGTCTTCCAAGGTGCGGATGCCGCCGCCGACGGTGAGCGGAATGAAGACCTGGCTGGCGATGGCCTCCACCGTGTGGAGCGTGGTGCGGCGGTCTTGGCTGCTGGCGGTGATGTCGAGAAACGTGATTTCGTCCGCGCCTTGGTCGCAATAGCGCTTGGAAATTTCCACCGGATCGCCGGCATCGCGGATGTCCACGAACTTCACGCCTTTGACCACGCGGCCATTGTCGCAGTCAAGACAGGGAATGATGCGTTTCGCCAAAGTCATGCTTGCCCGTTCCAGGTGAGGAAATTTTCCAAAAGTTGCAGGCCATGCTCCTGGCTCTTTTCTGGATGAAACTGCACGGCGAACACATTCTCATGCGTGAGCGCGGCACAGAAAGGCTCGGGATAATCCGTTACCCCCGCGACATCGGCAGTAACTGCGGGCCGCACGTAATAGCTGTGCACGAAATAGAAACGGCCACCGTCGGGAATGCCGCGCCACAGTGGATGCTGACGCACCTGCCTGACGTGATTCCAGCCCATGTGCGGCACTTTCAGCAATTCACCCTTCGCATCATGCTGGCCATCGGTAAAGCGCAGCACCTCACCCTCGAACAAGCCGATGCAATCCACACCGCCGTTTTCTTCGCTGTGCCGCAGCAGCGCCTGCATCCCCACGCAAATGGCGAGCACGGGTTTGAGACGCACTTGCTCGCGCAGAATGTCATCGAGGCGGAGGCGGCGGATTTCCGCCATGCAGTCGCGCATGGCGCCTACGCCGGGGAACACCAACCGATCGGCGGCCCGAAGCTGCGCGGGATCGGCGGTGACACAGACTTGCAGCGGCACTTGCGCGCGCCTGCCCACGTGTTCGAGCGCCTTGGCAACCGAGTGCAGATTGCCCATGCCGTAATCAATGACCGCGACTTGTGTCATAGCGTTGATGCCGTTATAGCCTTTATGCCGTTAGCCTTTATGCCGTTATAGCCTTGCGTATGGAGTGAGACGCGCAAGGTTCAGGCGAGCGTGCCTTTGGTGGAGGGCACCGTGCCGGCCATGCGCGGATCGGGCTCCATCGCCAGGCGCAGCGCGCGGCCAAAGGCTTTGAACACGGTTTCGATCTGGTGATGGGCGTTTTCGCCGCGCAGATTGTCGATGTGCAGCGTTACCTTGGCGTGGTTCACAAAGCCCTGGAAGAATTCGTGGAACAGATCCACGTCGAAGCCGCCCACGCTGCCGCGCTTGAAGGGCAGGTGATAGTCGAGGCCAGGGCGGCCGGAAAAATCAATCACCACGCGCGAGAGCGCTTCGTCCAGCGGCACATAGGCGTGGCCATAACGGCGGATGCCGGTTTTGTCGAGCGCCTTGTCGAAGGCTTGGCCGAGTGTGATGCCGAGGTCTTCCACCGTGTGGTGAGCGTCGATGTGCAGGTCGCCATCGGCGGTGATGTCGAGATCAATCAGGCCATGACGCGCCACCTGCTCCAGCATGTGTTCCAGAAACGGCAGGCCGGACTGCATACGGAAATTGCCCGTGCCATCGAGGTTCACCTCGACCTTGATGCGGGTTTCGTTGGTATTGCGCACTACGGCGGCTTGGCGCTGCGACATGGTTGCCTCTACACCGGCGAAAAACGGCAATTATACATACACCAGCGGCACACGCTTGACGTTGCACAGCAACTCATACGCAATCGTGCCGGCCGCCGCAGCCACCTGGTTCACGTCTACCTGCGCTCCCCACAGTTCGACCCGGCTGCCGCTGCCTGCGTCAGGCAAAGCGGTGAGGTCCACGGTGAGCATGTCCATCGACACGCGGCCCAGTACCTGGGACAAACGCCCCTCAATCGCCACCGGCGTGCCAGATGGGGCGCTGCGCGGATAGCCATCGGCATAGCCCACGGCCACCAAGCCCACGCGGGTGGGTTGCCGCGCCACGAAACAGCCACCATAACCCAGCGCATCACCAGGGCGCAGCGTGCGCACCGCGAAGACGTGGCTTTCCAAGGTCATCACGGGTTTCAAACTGTGGTTCGGCTCTAACAAGGGGCCTGCCAAGGGGTTCGCGCCATAGAGCATAATGCCAGGGCGTGCCCAATCACGCCGGGCAGCGGGCCAGGCCAAGAGGCCCGCTGAATTGCATAAGCTGCGAGCGCCGGGCAGATTCGCCGTGGCGGCATCAAATTCGGCAATTTGGCACGTGGTGGCGGCCTCTTCCCGCTCGTCGGCGCGGGCGAAGTGCGTCATCAGCACGATGTCCGCCACTTTGCCGCTGGCCAGCAATCTTTCATGCGCGGCGGCGGCGTCCAGCGGCGCGAAGCCCGCGCGGTGCATCCCCGAATCGACCTTCAGCCATACCGACAAGCCGCCCGTGCGGCTGGCTTCGATCATGCGCAGTTGCGCCTGATGATGCACCACGACCCACAGATCGTGAGCGTGAACGAGTTCCAGTTCATCGGCCTCGAACACGCCTTCCAGGAGCAGGATGGGAGCGGCGACACCCGCCGCCCGCAGCGTCAACGCCTCTTCGAGACAGGCCACCGCATAGCCATCCGCCATGGCAGCCAGCGCCATGGCACAAGGCACCGCACCATGGCCGTAGCCATTGGCCTTGATGACGGCCAAGGCGCGGCCGCCGTGCAGCGCTTTGGCGTATGCGTAGTTATGACGCAAGGCGCCAAGATCAATGCGCGCGCAGGACGGACGAGCCATGAGCGGAGGAGAAAACCAGTGCGACGCCTAGCGTTCTCGCAGCGCTTCGGCGGCCCGGTTGAGCGGCTTCATCAGGTAGCCGAGCACAGTTTTGCTGCCCGTGCGGATCTCGGCTGAGGCAACCATACCGGGCATGATCGGATGTTGCACGCCATTGGCGGTTTCGAGATAGGCCTTGTTCGTGCGGACCTGGACGCGGTAATAGGTCGTGCGCCGATCAACTTCGTCAATCATGCTGTCGGGTGAGATCAACTCCACCACGCCTGGCAGCGTGCCATAGATTGAACTGTCGTAAGCGGTAATCTTGACCATGGCTTCCTGGCCGGCGTGAATGAACGCGATGTCGCGCGGGTTGATCTTCGCTTCGACCAAAAGCTGATCGCCCAGCGGCACGATTTCCATGAGCACGCCGCCCGAACTCAGCACACCGCCGATGGTCGACACCCGGATATCCTTGACGACGCCATGTACCGGCGAGCGGAATTCAGTGCGCTGGAGCGAGGCGGCACGGCCTTTGGCGATCTGTTCCAAGGGTTCCAGTTCGCCCATGGTTTCGGCGAAGTCCTTCTTCAGCGCGACATCGTACTGGCTGCGCGTGGCGTTGATCCGGCTGGTCAGATCCTGCACTTTTTCGCGCAAGCGCAAAATCTCGGCATCGTTGGTGGCGCCGCTCTCCAGCAAAGGCAAGGTCATGTCCAATTGCTGGGTGGCCAAGCGGCGCTGCGTGCCCAAATCATTGAGCGATTGGTTGATGGCCGCCCGGTTCTGCTTGAATGCCGCCTCTTCGCGCTGCGCCACATTGGGCTCGGCCAGCACCTCGTCGGGAAACGTCACCGTGGCCGCCCCATTTATTTCCGCGGTGAGCCGCGCGGCTCTCGCCTTCAAACCGAGGACTTTCGCCGCGGTCTCGCCCGTGATGGCGGCGGCCTGCACGGGGTCGAACTGCGCCAGCAGTTGATCGCGCTCCACCACATCGCCTTCGTGCACGTAAAGCTGGGAGATGATGCCGCTTTCAAGGCTCTGGACCATTTGGCTGCGCGAGATCGGAATCACCTTGCCCTCGCCCACCGCCACTTCATCGAGCGTGGCGAAGGTGGCCCAGGTCAAAAACACCACCACGACCAGCATGATGAGCCAAAGCAACTTGCGCTGCCCGTACTCGTTATTTGAAGAGTTTGCCATCATGTGTTGATTAGCCACGGACATTCACCCCTTGTACACGGGCATTGTTGGAATTGGCACTGTTGGAATTGGCATTGTTGGAATTGCCGCCACCCGACAGCCTGGCCAGCGCCTCGTCGCGCGGCGCGTCGATCACGATGCGGCCACGGTCGATGACTATTATCCGCTTGACGATGGAAAGAATGGAATAACGATGCGTGGCCACCACCAAGGTGCGCTTGCCCAGCCACTGATCGAGATTGTTGATGACCTCGCGCTCGGTGGTTTCATCCAGTGAGGCGGTAGGCTCGTCGAGCATCAGAATTTGCGGCTCGCGCAGAATCAAGCGCGCCAGCATCAAAGCCTGTTTCTGCCCTCCCGAGAGGCCCGCCCCACTTTCGCGCAGCTTCAAGTCCATACCGTGCGGCTGATTGAGCAAGAGGCGATCGGCGCAGGCGAGCTTCATGGCCTGCATCATCGAGGCATCGTCGGCCAAGGGCGCGCCGAGCAGAAGGTTCTCGCGCAAGGAGCCGTAGAACAGACTCGAATCCTGCAACAAGCAGCCGATGGAACGGCGCAGGTCTGCGGCGTCAATGAGATCGAGCGGGGTGTCATCGAGCAAGATGCGGCCCGCCTGCGGCTGCGACATACCCGTCAGCAAGCGCAAAAACGTCGTCTTGCCCGCGCCGGTACGCCCCAATACCGCGATCCGGTCGCCCTCCGCGATCGAGAGCGCCGGTATGTCGATAGCCAGCCCTTCATCGGGGCCATAGGCATATTGCACCTTCTCGAACTGGTAGCGGCCCGTGATCACCGGCTTGTGGTAGCGATCTTTGCCCGGATCGTGATCGACCGGCAGGGCAAGCAGCTTGTCGAGCCCTTCTTTGGCGACTTTGGCGCTCTGAAGCCTGGCCAGCACCGCCGGAATCTGCGCAAGCGGCGCCAGCGCGCGGCTGCTCAGAATCGAGGCGGCGATCACCGAACCCATGGAAAGCCCGCCATAAAAAATGCCGTAAACCCCCGCAATGACCACCCCCGGATACGTAAGCTGCTGCATGACGGTGGAGAACGACACCAATTTGGTTGTCACATGCCGCTGCTGTAGCGAGGTTTCGCCCGCGACCTTGTTGGCTTTATGCCACAAGGTGCGGAACCGCGATTCCGCCTGCAAGCCCTTGATGTCTTCGACCCGGTACACCGATTCCATCAGAATCGCATTGCGTAGTGCCGCTTCCGCCATCCCTTGAGTCGACAACACGCCCAGCTTGCGCTGGGCCAAGAGGCCCGGCAGCACGATCAGCGGCGCCATCACCAGCGGCACGAGGGCCAGCCATCCCGCCACGAGCGCGATGACCCCGATGAAGACAAACGTGAAGGGAATGTCGAGCAGCACGCCCAAGGTGGTCGAGGTCAACAACTCCCGTACCTGATCGAAATCACGCATCTGCGCGATCAGCGAGCCGGGAGAGCGTGGTCTGGCGTCATTCTTGATGTCGAGCAGGCGCGAATAAAAGTAATCGGAAAGTTCGAGATCCGCCTTCTTGCCAAAATAATTGGTGATCGAAGAACGGGTCACGCGCAAAAAGTATTTGAGGATGAGCACCACGCCCAGGCCCAGCGCCAACACCCACAAGGTATTGATCGAACGTGCCGGCACCACCCGGTTCCAGACCTGCATCGCAAACAGCGAACTCGCCACTGCCAGCAGGTTGGTAACAAACGAACCCGCGCCCAGTTCCAGGAAGAGCTTGCGGTTCTTGCTGAACAGATCGCTCAGCCAATCTTTCCCCTGACGCGGGGCATAATCACTGACCCGCTCATCAACACGGTGCTCCACCGGCTGCACCACCAAGATCCGGCGGGGAATGTCTCCACCTTTGGCGTTGACATTCAGATTCTTCACTTGCGTCGCCTTGCCGCCGACGGATAGCTCCGCCGTAACGGTGCCGTCTTCGTTGACAGCGGTAACTACCAGAATCTGGTCTTCGATTTCGACGAGAAAAGGCCACAACGCGCGCGGCACGGTAGACAAGCGCGTCTCGGTGAACATGCCGCTGAGCCCTGCCGCGCGCGCAAGCGCCAGAATCGCATCATTCCTGTTCTCGACACCTGGCGACCACGCCACCGCCCGGCGCACCGCCTCAGGCGAGGCAACGACGCCCTGCCGCTTGGCGATCAACAGAATCGCTTCCGCCCAGAGCGCCGCCAAGGACACTTTTTTTCTCACGACGGTGACAGGAGGATTGGCCTTGGCGGCTTCATTGCCAACATTATTGCCAACCGTTGCGCCGGGCGTGTTGGCTTTGGGAGCCTCACCTCCCACGCTGGCGCTGACGGGATTGGCCGGGGGAACTTCATGTCCCGTGCTGGCGCCGACAGAATTGGCTTGGGAAGCTTCACCTCCCGTGCTGACGCTGGGAGGATTGGCTGGGAGAGCTTCACTTCCCGCGCTGGCGCTGGAAGGATTGATTTTGGGGATTTCATTTACCGTCATGGTGCAACCTCATTCATTGACAAGCACTCATTCATTGACAAGCGCCACACAGGCGTCGTGGCCCGCCGCCTGCAGCGCGGCGCAGGCAGCCGTAGCTTCTCCCTCACTGCTCACGGGCCCTGCCAAGAGCCGCGTGAATGGTCCCGAATGCACGAACGTGGCCGTCCAGCCACGCAGCGCCGGTTCCGCCTTGAGTGCTTCCCAGGTGGCGTTGGCCTGGTCGCTTACCGAAAACATGCCGAGTTGGATATTCCACTGTGGCGCCGTGGAGGGCCCTCTGACGACCACCACCTGCCGCGCTGGCGCTGGCTCGGCCAGCGGCTCAGCAGGCGGCGGCAAGGCAAACGTCGTCACCTCCGGGCGCAACGGCGCCACGGGAATCGCTACCGCCTCGGGCTCCGGCGACGCCATGACAGCAACCGGGAGCGCCTCCCGCACGACCTCACCTATAAGGCTCTGCACCGCACAAGCCTCATGGCCCGTGGCCTGCAACGCAGTACAAACCGCCGTGGCTGCCGCCTCGCTGTCGAAGGGCCCAGCCAATAAGCGCGTGAAGGGCCCCGAGCTGACGAACGAGGCATTGCGGCCTGCCAACACAGGCTGCGCACTGAGCGCCGCCCAGGCTGCTCGGGCTTGGTCGTCGCGCGAGAAAATACCCAGTTGAACCTCCCAAGCGCCCCGGCCCACTGGCGCTGCGGCCACCACGCGCACTGGCGTGGGCACTTCAGCGGCAGCGCTTTGCGCCGGCGCCGGCGCTTGCACTTGCGCACCGCCACCGCTCACCGCATCCGCAACCAGCGCCGTGACAGCAGGTGCAACCGCCGCCTGCGTCACCACCGTTCTGTCCACCGGGATGCCAAGGGCTGGTTCCTGGCTCAGGGCTGGCTGCGCCTGGAGCAGGCCCAGCAGACGCCCTTCCACGACCAAGGCCCTCACCGCCGCGGAGATCGCCTCACCCGTCACGTTCATCTCTTCGACCCGGGAAGCGTAAACCTCTCGCTCGGCGTTAAGCTCATCGTTCAAGCCCCGCTTATCCAGAATGTATTCCTGCCAATAGAGATCGCGGGTCGTCAACCAGAGCGTGGACACATTCTTGATATCCGCCAAACGCTGGCGCGCGCCCTCTTCCTGGCGTACCGCCACCGCCCACGCCGTGCGCAACTCCAAGCGCCGCGCCTCCAGGGTTTGCCGGGCTGCTTCGCGCTCAGCCACCGCCGCCGCCACTCGCTGCCGCCCTGCGCCTCCCAACGAAAAATTCCCGTTCAGAGACAAGCCTATCCACGTGGCATCATTGGCGCTGTACTTGCCCGTCGAATAGGTGCGGCTCG
>JAIRJU010000002.1 GCA_031260485.1 Pseudomonadales bacterium
CGTGAGCGAAGCGTTGAACACCGCCGCCGCCATCACGCTGGCACGCGCCGATGCGCCGCAATTGGCCGTGGTGGATTTGAAAATCGCACAGGAATCCGGCCTCGACGTACTCGGCCCGCTCCTCGCCTGCAACCCTTCCATGCGGATTCTTATTTTGACTGGGTATTCCAGCATCGCCACCGCCGTGGCCGCCATCAAACTTGGCGCCTGGGACTACGCCTGCAAACCGCTGGACGCCGACGAAATCCTGCAAAAGCTCGGCCTTGACGGCGATGCTACGCCAACGGCGTCATCGAGCGTGCCTGGGCAACCACTGTCTGTGGATCGCCTGGAATGGGAACATATCCAGCGTGTACTTACAGAAAACGCTGGCAACATCTCCGCTACAGCGCGCCGCCTGGGGATGCACCGGAGAACCTTGCAACGAAAGTTGCAGAAGAGGCCGGTACGGCAGTAGAAAAAGGCCGAATCATTGGACGCGGGCTTTCCAGTAATCGGGAAAACGCGCCAAATTGGCAACGGCAAAAACGATGACGCCTTTTGGATCTTGTCTATAGATGACCGCAAAGGGAAAGTCTTTGAGGAAAACTCGTCGAATATCTCGTAGTACTGGCGAGCCAGCCAAAGGAAAAGCTATGGCTCTGGCAATAGCCTCTTCGACCGCTTCGGTAAAACGAGCGCCAAGCCCCGGTTCCTGCCCGTTGTAATACAGCACTTCCTTGAGGAACTCGCGCCGAGCGGGCGCAATGAATCTTGCGCGCTTCACTGGGTAAGGCGGCGCGCTTGTGCGAAAACATCTTCCGCAGTATCAGTAGAAACGTCGCCTCTGTCGTATGCTGCCACCCGTTCTTCGATCTCCTTTATCCATGCCTTTTCGACTTCCTCGATCGGGCTTCGCAACGATTCAAGCATGGATTCCGCTAATTTGGCGCGCTCTTCAGCATCCAGGCGAATCGCTTGTGCCTCGATTTGTTTCAATGATGCCAACATGATCGTCTCCGCAATTGGGCTAACTTCAATTCAATTCGGGGTGAACATCTTGCCACTGCAAACAGCCACAGTCCACGCACATGACTTTCACCGCGGCCAAGAGAACTCTGGGATCGTGAAGGTCAGACATAAAATTTTCAGGGAACACGATGGTTGCAAATAATGACCTCAACCCGCGATCTTGCGCAACGCGCTGCTCAGGGCGTTGTGGCGGTGCAGTGAAATGACGAGATGCGAACGGGCGCGGGTGAGGCCCACGTAGAGTTGGCGGATGTCGGCGGCAGGATCATTGCCTGCGGCGACGTCACCTTGGCCTTGCCAACTGCTGTCGAGAATGATCACGCGCTCGAATTCCAGGCCCTTGCTGCTGCCGATGGGCAATAGGTTGAGCACGTCGGCATCCACTTGAAATTGCTTGCGGTTGGAGCTGGTGGCAAGCCAGAAGAACGGTAGCTTGGCGCCTTGCAGCGTTTTGGCCATGCGCGTGCCCGCGGCGCCGCCGGGGTAGAGAATGCCGATCTCGCGCCAGGCCACGCCTGCACGGTGCCAGGTGTCGATTTGCACCAATGCGTTTGATACTTCTTGTTCCAAATCAGCGTACACACGCACGGCAGGCGCATCGCCACGTGTGCCTGCGTCAGCGGGCGCGAGCAGCGGCAGGTCGGGATCGTGTTGGGTGAAATACGCCTGCGCGAAATCGTAGGCGTATTGCAGGATCTCGCGCGTGTTGCGGTAGTTGAGCCGCAGAATCGTGGTACGGCCTTGCGCCTGAATACCGACACTGGCGAAGCTGAAAGGCTGGCGCTGTTTCTGCTGCGTTTGATCGTACAGCAAGAGCAGCGAGTTGGTGTCGGGGTCTACCATTTGCGAGACAAGCCGCAGCCATTCGGGCTCGAACTCGTGGCCTTCGTCGATCAACAGCGCACCGTACTGGCCCTTGGGAATTTGGCCCTGTGCCACGCCGGTGATCACCGCGCTTACCTGGCGCTGCGCGAAAGAGGCCATGGAGCGCGGCATATCGACGTGATAGGTGCGCAACTGTTCTGCACACCAATCATGAAAATGGTACACCTGCACTTTATCGCCCAGGTGCTGTTCGCGCGTGAAACAACGCAGCCGCGCCGCCAGCACGATGTTGAAGCACAGCACCAGAATGGGCCGCTGCATTTCTTCGGCAAGCTGTTGCGCACGATAGCCAAGAATCAGCGTCTTGCCGGAACCGGCGACGCCCTGAATCACGCGGTGGCCCGCGCCAAGACCACGCGCGAGTTGTTCCTGTTCGAGATCGAGCACACGCATCAGCGCAGGCAATTCTTCCTTGAGCGTGGCGCTGCGTGATTCCAGTACGGGGCGTTCATCAAAGAAGCCGCCTTGACGCGCACTGATGCGCAGTTCCGGGAAGAGGTGCCAGCGGATGCGATTGATTTGCGGCAGGCTGAGCCGCGTGCGCGCCGGATGCTGAAACATGTGCCAGAGCCGTTCTTGAAACTGTTCCGCGTCATTGTTCTCGCCGAGGTCTTCGCGGCACAGCAGCAAATGATCGGGCAGCACCTTGTGCCGCAGCGCGTCATCGACGCCCGCTTCAAGTGCCATGCGCGCCAGGTTGGGTAGCGCCACGCCATAGCCATAGGGAAAGGCGAGGCGGTTGAGCGATTGCCCAGTGGGATGCTTGAGCTGCGGATCGCATTCGAGCCGTTGCAGCACGGCGTGCGTTTGTTGGCGCGCGACTTCCAGCGGGTTGGGCACGCGCTTGAGGCCGGTATCGGTAAGCAGCTCCACCGTGGTGGCGCCGATGTCGCGCAGTTGTTCGGCCTTCCAATCGCGCACGTCGAGAAACAGCAGGCCGCGCTCAGGGTGCATCAGCATGAAGTCGGGATAGCGCCGAGCCTTGGTGGGCGGCAGGTCAAACCAGACGAGGTAGTCGTCTTCCAGCAGCGCTTCCAGTGTGCGCGCCAGGCGCCGCTGCGCCGTGGTCATCTTGGCGAGGCACGTATCGAGCGCGGGGAAGAAGCGTGCCATGGCGAGATAAAATCAGCGCGGTAGCCGGTTGAGAAACGCCACCAGCTCATCGAGCATGGCGTCGTAATAGGGATTGAAGGCATCGCGTTCGATCAGGCCCTGCACCAGGTTCTCCGGTGTGGCTTCGCCGTAGAAAGCGCGCTTGCCCGCCTTGCAGTCGGCGTACTCTGGGCTTTGCGCCGCATAGTGGCCACAGTTACGGTATTCGCCGTCGCGGCCATAGTAGGGATGCGTGGGCGGCGTCATCAGGCCGAGGTGCGAGGTGCTGAGCACGCCATGGCCCAGATCCGCACTCGGCAACACCTGTTCGTGCGGGCCGATGATGGTTTCGTTTTCCGGGTGCTGGCTGTAGAGCAGCGTGAGCGAAGCAGGATTGGCGTTGTTGGCCATCACGCGCCGCGCGGTATCGGTATCCACTGTGTTGTCGGGATGGCTCAGCACGGTGAAGGTGGGCAGGTTGCGCTCTGAGGCCTCTGCTTCCTGCAAGGTGGTTTGAATCAGCGCCCAGGTTTCGGCGGCGGCACGAAACGTGAAGGATTCGTAGCGGTAGAGCGCGCTGTCTGGCTTTACTTCATACCAGGCCGCTGCGGGAAACAGCAGGGCAACGGGCGCCTGCGCCAGCGCCTGTGCATAGCGCGAGGCCGCGGTGATGCCAAGCGCCGGTGAAAACAGCACCAGCGCTTGTACCTGCGGATTGCCTGTGGCTTCGCGTATGGCCAAGGTGGCGCCAGCGGAATGCCCGCCGAGCACCAGGTGCTCCACGCGCGCGCCAACCTGCTGCGCGGCCCAATGTTCAGCGCTGGCCCAATCCTGCCAGCGGCTATCAAGCATGGCGCCAGGGCGCGCACCGTGCGCCGGCAACAGCAGGCCATAAACGAGCCAGCAATGCGCGCGCAGCGCCTCGCCCAGCGGACGCATACTGTAGGGCGAATCGATCAACCCGTGCGTGAGCACGATGCCGTGTGGCAAGCGGCCATCAGGCAAGCGCGGACATTCGGCGCCAGGTTCGAGCGTGAACGGCACGAGATTGTCGAGAATGGCGTCGTCCACGGCATCGACGCGCGTGCTGCGCAGGTAGTCGCGGCTGTAGCTGTCGTAATCGGCGAGCGTGCCTTGCGTAAAATCGAACCCAGGGTAGTCGATCGCGGCATGGCGGGCGCCAAGCTGCTTGCCATAGCTCAACGCGAAGCCCAGCCCTAGATAGAGCAGCGCCGCAAGGATGAGCACTGTGCGTGACAATTTGAAGACGAAGCGTTTCATTGTTTACGTTCCAGAACAACGAAGCTGTACGGGTAGGGATTTTTGGCACAGGCGGGATGGTCGGCGCGCGCGACTTCCAGCCAGTCCTCGCGTGCAAATGCGGGGAAGAAAATATCGCCCGCGACCTCCGCGTGCACCTCTGTGAGGTAGAGGCGATCAGCCAGCGCCATACTATCCGCAAAAATCTGCGCGCCGCCGATGATCGCTATTTCACTGTCATCCGGCGCATTTTGCATTCGCAAGAGCGCCTCGCTGCGTTCGAGCGCGCTCTCGAGCGAGTTCACCACCAGCACGCCGGGAGGGCGATAGTGCGTATTGCGCGTCACCACGATGTTGACGCGCCCAACCAACGGCTTGCCGATGGAATCGTAGGTTTTGCGCCCCATGATGACGGGCTTGTGCAGCGTAATGCGCTTGAAGTACTTCAAATCTTCCGGCAAGTGCCAGGGCAGGGCGTTGTCTTTGCCGATGACGCGGTTTTGCGCCACGGCCACCACCAGGGCGATTTTCATGAGAGGCTCCTGGCGCGCACCATGCGCGTTACACCGCTACCGCCGCGGCGATATGCGGGTGGTATTGATAGTCCACGATGTCGATGTCTTCATAGCGGTAATCGAACAACGAAGGAG
>JAIRJU010000012.1 GCA_031260485.1 Pseudomonadales bacterium
AGCCTCATTGCGCAATACCGCTTGCTGCTGGCGATTTTTCATCGTGCATTGACTCGTGCCCAAGGCCGCTGGAAGGTCAGCGACCGCCAGCACTGGTATCGCGAAGGATTGCCGCAAGAGGTCATTCGTGACTACCTGGAACACTGGCGCGAGCGCTTCTGGCTGTTTCATCGAGAGCACCCTTTCATGCAGGTAGCGGCTTTGGCGCAAGCCGAGGAAACACGCGACAAGCAGAAGCCCTGGACCGTGATTTCTCTGGGCAGCGCAAGCGGTAATGCGGCAGTGGTATTCGATCACTCCTGCGATGCAGCGGTCGCTCCGGTGGCAGCAAGCACGGTTCTGCGTGCCTTGCTAGGCTTCTATCAGTTCACGCCGGGCGGGCTGGTCAAGACTTTGCGCGATGCCGACAAGGCCGGGCCGCTGTCCAATACCGCAGCCGTGCTGCCCTTGGGCGCTTCGCTGGCGCAGACGCTGTGCTTGGCGCTGCATAAATTTACTGAGGAAGGGCATGAGGATTTACCCTGTTGGGAGCGCGCGGTACCCGGTATTGCACAGTTGCGTGGCGAACCCACACTCGCCAGTGGTCCGAATGACCGTTACACCCGTCAGACCCGCGCTGTGTTGTTGTTGCCGGATGTGCAAGGGAAAGTGCAATGGATTCGCTTCGCGGCAGGCCTCGCCTTGGCCGAAGACGAGCATCAGCCCGATCCGATGGCCAGCTACAAGGCGAAGGCCAACGGTGACGGCATGTTGCGCCTGACCTTTACTGAAGGGCGGGCCTTTTGGCGTGATCTACCGGCACTGTTGCCCGATGCCACGGGCAAGTCATCCAAGGCGGCATATGTGCTTGACCTTGCCGTTAACGTGAACACGGGGGTCGAAAGCAACCAACAACGCTTGTTGGTGTCGGGCTTGGCTTGTGAGTCTGGTAGAGCCAAACTGCTGCGCTGGCGTTCTGAGCGCTTCGTGCTGCCATCAGTTTTGCTCTCTTTGCCTGATTGCGCTTATGAATTGCGTCGCCAGACACGTGAAGCAGAAGAGTTATTTGATTACTTGCGCAAGATCGCCGTCGGCATGATCGCCGACACCCTACCCGATCCGGGCAGCAAGGATTCCTGGAGCCGGGCGCGCGACCTGTTCGACGCCGGGCCAGGCACGCCCCTGTTTTTCGCTACCGTCGAGCGTGTGTTGGGACAGGTCATGAATTTGCTGGCACGGCAGGAGGTCGAGGCCGCGGACGCCGTGTGGAAGCAAACCTTATGGAATGCTGCCAATATTGCATGGCAAGCGGTGTTTGACGATCTGGGGCTTTCTCCACGCGCTTTGCGTGCCGAAGCAAAACACGCTCCGCGTTTGTTTGCCCGCCTGCGTGATTTGCGCCCGGCAACTGTCACGCCATCGACTACTACCCAGGAGGTTCATCCATGAGTGACTATGCGCAGAACTTCATCGCCTATCTGCAAGGCTTGAAAGAGGATAAGAAAGAAAAAAAATCCGGTGCGCTGGCTCACTTGCGGCGCAGCCTGGGTTTTGAACCGGGCTGCTATACGCCGGCCTTTCCGTATGTGGAGCGTTTCGTTGCGGAGGACAAGCACTCGCAAGATGCCTCGCGTCAAGCCTTGTATCTGGTGGCTGGTCTGTTCGCTCTGCATCCTAAGCAAGGCAGCAAAAGTCTGGCTGCTGCGTTCGGTGCGTTGATGCGTGAGCGCGATAGCGCGAGCATCGAACAGCGCTTTATCGCGTTACTGGGGGCCGATACGCAGAATCTGCCGGACTATCTGCGTCAAACCATCAGTCTATTGAGAGCTGATGAGCGGGCGCTGGACTATGCAGCGTTACTTGACGATATGAGTCGCTGGCTGAATCCGCGCATTGACCCGAAGTGGCGCGATGAGATACGCCGAGATTGGGCGCGCGACTTCTATCGTGCAGTGACTGAAGCATCACCAGCCACCGACGCCGCATCCGAATCTGTTTCCACATCCATTGAATAAGGGAATCATCATGAGTCTGTTTGTCGAATACCACCTGATCCAGAATTTCGCCCCCTCCAATCTCAACCGTGACGACACCGGATCACCCAAGGATGCGTTGTTCGGCGGCCATCGGCGGGCGCGGGTCAGCAGCCAGTGCTCGAAAAAGAGCATGAGAGATTGGTTCAAGAGCAGTGATCTGCTCGACAGCGATGTGGTTGGTACTCGAACTCGTCACTTGGATAATCTCCTTGCATCTGAGTTGAAGGAGATCGGCTTGAGCGACATTTCGATGTTCAATGAAATCGTGAAGCAGGCGCTCAAAAAGAAGGAAAAGAAAGGAGAGCAGGAAAAAAAAGAAGGCAAAGAAGATGAGGGAAAATTATTGTCTTACCTGCTATTCATTTCCATGCCAGAGGTGCAAGCTTTCAAGGCGCTTGTCCAGAAACACAAGGATGAGATAGTCAAACTGGCGACCAAAAAGAAGATCAAGCCAAGTGATATTTCTGATTCGCTTAAATCGCAAATCAAAGAATGTTTGGCGAAAAGCCGAGCAGTTGATATAGCGCTGTTCGGCCGTATGTTGGCCGACTTGCCCGAGGTCAACCAACACGCCGCCTGCCAAGTGGCGCACTCACTCAGCACGCATCGGGTGGAGCGTGATTTTGATTACTTCACTGCGGTCGATGATGAGGGTGGCCCCGACGAAACCGGCGCCGGCATGATCGGCCAAGTCGAATTCAATTCCGCCACCTTCTACCGCTACGCGGTGGTCGATACACGCAAGCTGCTGGGCAATTTGCAAGGCGATGCCGAATTGAACCTGTCGGCGCTGGAAGCCTTCACGCAGGCGATGGCGCGCGCCATTCCCACCGGCAAACAGAACAGCTTTGCCGCGCACAACCCGCCCAGCTTCATTGGCGTCTGCCTGCGTCACGGCAGTCCATTGAATCTCGCCAATGCCTTCGAGAAGCCGGTGACGCCACGCCTGGACAGCAGTCTGACAGAGCGTTCCGTGAAAGAACTGGCCGATTACGAAACCAGGCTGGCGCCGATTTATGCCGATGCGCGCGACACCTGGGCCTACATCGACGCGAGCGATGCCTGGCCAGCCTCCAAAGGCCAGCGTGTCGCCAATCTGGACGAACTGGCACGCTGGGTGCGCCAGCAAGTCAGCGCGCAGTTGGAGGCGGCTTGAGATGATCACCTTGCTGCTGCGCCTGCAAGGGCCGATGCAGTCGTGGGGTACGACCAGCCGCTTCGACGAGCGCGATACGCAACTGGAACCCTCCAAGTCCGGTGTGCTGGGGCTGCTTTGCGCGACCCTGGGACGGGATCGCAGCGAGCCTGTGGATGACCTCGCGCGCCTGCGCATGGGCGTGCGCGTAGATCGGGAGGGCGTGCCAATGCGCGATTACCAGACCGCCACCGGCGTGTTGACCGCAGCCGGCAAAGTCGATTTGGCGCGCACGGTGGTCAGCCCGCGCTTCTATCTGGCCGATGCGGCGTTTCTGGTGGGCCTGGAGGGAGATGATGCCTTGCTGCGCACATTACATCAGGCCCTGCGTGCGCCGGTGTGGCCGCTGGCCCTGGGCCGCAAGAGTTTTGCGCCGGGCATGCCGGTCTGGCTAGCCGATGGGCTGGTGTCGCAGAGCCTGAAGGTGGCGTTGTCTTCCTGGCCGCGTTTATGCGCTGCCACTCGTGCGATGGCGAAAGAGCCTTTGCGCTTTGTACTCGAAGATCGCGAAGAAGGCGCAGTCCGGCTCGATCAGCCCACCGCACCCTTTGCCGAGCGCCGTTTCGGCCCGCGCTTCGTGAAGACGGAGGTGGCGCATGTACCTGAATAAGCTGACGCTGAA
>JAIRJU010000137.1 GCA_031260485.1 Pseudomonadales bacterium
CGGTCGTGGCTGATGACAATCAGGCCACCGCGCCAGCGTGCCAGTTGTTCAAACAGCGCGAGACGATTGGCGCGGTCGAGGTGGTTGGTCGGCTCGTCAAGAATCAGGAAATCCGGTTCAGCAAGAAACGCGCCGAGCAACGCAACGCGCGTACATTCGCCGCCGGAAAGCCGTGCCGCCGGGTCTTCCGCCATGAGATGGCCGAGGCCGCTTTGCGTCAGTTCATGATGCAGACGCTGCCGCATGTCCCATCGGTCGCCCACGCAATCGAAATCCTGCTGCGCTGTGCTGCCCGCAGCAATACGCGCCAGCGCATCGAGCACGTCCTGCACGCCGGCGACATCGGCCACGCTGCGATAGTCGGCATTGGCAATCTGTTGCGCGAGATAGCGCACACGCCCTGAACGCACGCAACTGCCCACGCTCGGTTCAACGAGGCCAGCAAGAATTTTGGCGAGTACGGTTTTGCCGATGCCGTTGCGCCCAACCAGGCCGGTGGGACGGGCATCGAATTGAGCGTCGAGATCGTGGAACAACGCGCTGCCGTCGGGCAGATGGAAGGCGATGTGATGGAGGGTGAGGGAGATATTTGTCATGGATATTGAAAACCACGGACTTCTTGCGCCTAACGACCAGGTCAACCGGCGATGAAGCTGCTTGGGGTAAACACCTATTAGACGCTATCATATTTCCATGCGACAAGTCGTGGCGCCATGAGTGCCACAGCAATGGCTAACCAGAGAGAAGCTGCCAAGGCAACCATTGTTTCCAATATTAAAAACAAGGCAATAGTATTGGTGGAAATATTTTTCGTGGGGAGCGTTGCCACCATGAGTAAAATTGCCAAAAGCATGGCAACTATACCAACCATTGTTGCTGTAACTCGCCAAGCCTTCGGCAGCATCAGGACTGCCTTGCAGCTTGAGCAAACATACTTTGGAGGCCCAGGCCTGCTCGATGTTTCCCACCACGAAACAGTGACTTGTGCGCTACATGATGGGCAGGAGAAGACTTTTTTCATAGCCAAATGCCTAAGTTGATCGGCGGCGAAGCCGTCTGGGTTGTTAGGCAAAACGCTAACTAATTTAATTGCATGGCACTCTACTTGTTGCCTTGCCTCTTGCGCTTAAAGAAGAGAGTGATTGCCACAACTAATACAATAAACAAGAACAATTCAATTACTGCTGGAAAAACACCAAACCTATCTATAATTTCCAGAACAATAAATGTGTTGGCGATGGCGAGCGCAGCCCTTACCAAAAACCATTTCATATCAATTTTCCTAATGTGCAGTTCGCGGCTATCTCCCCACGCAAACTTCGATTGCTCCACGCTCCACTACTCCCGCGCCTGATATTCCCCCGCGCGCACCTCGCGTATCAGGCGCAGCGCGAACCAGGCCAGCGTGCCGGCGCCGAGCAGCAGTACCAGCCACAGCAGGGCTTTTTTCCAGGTTGCGCTGCGCTCTGCCGGGCTCAGTGCGCTCAGCCGCTCGGGGCCGCCGAGTTTGACTGCGGCGCCCAGTAATGCGGTGGGCAAACGGCTGATGGCACCTTCTCCGCTCAAGCCCGGAATCTGCTCCGGGAACGCCAGCGCTTCATTTGCCGCGCGCGCGCCAAAGGCGAGCAGAAACGGGCCATTGCCGCGTGCATTGAATACCAGCACGCGCGCTGTGGTGAGCGCTGCTACCGTGGGCGCTTGTTCGCCCCAGCCAGCGCCTTGCGCCACGATGCGCACCGTTTGCAGCACACGGTCGAAGGTGTCGATATCGGGCTGCGTTTGCGCCGCGCCATATTCCTGCAAACGGTACAGCGCGCTGGTCCCCAAGGTGCGCCAGGGTTCGTCCGCGGTGGCGCGCGTCGACAATTGCGCGCTGGCGATCGTATTGTTCTCGGGCAGTTGAATCCGCAGCGCGCTGACGGGCAGCGCGTGAGGCAGCGAGAATTCATATTCGTTAGCCGAAATACGCTTGGCGCTCATGTCGAGCATGAGCTTTTCGGGCAACGCCGCCTGCTCGTAATACATGATGGAAGCGTTAGTCAGTTTCGGCGCGTCGGGTGTATCGAATTGCAGCAGGTAATAGTGAAATCCTTCGTTGTTCCGCAACGGCAGTTCGTCCACACGCAGACTGTCATCACCTGCCTTCAGATCAACCAGCGCACCGCTGGCAATGGTGTACCAATTGGTCAAATTATCGCCGCCCGATAACGTCACCTGCCCGCGCCAATTTTCTGCGCCGCGCTGCCAATCGAATTTCACACGCGCGAGAATGGGGTAATCCTTCAAATCGGGTACCTCGAGCAAGTACGCGGCGCCTTTGGCAGCATCGCTGCTGGAAAATGGCAGCGAGACATCCACACGCCCGCGATCGGTGCTCACCACGATAGTGTCTTGATTGCTCTGATTGCGCTGGCTCGGCAGCGCGAACATTTTCATGGCCGCGCTTTGCATCGGCGGCGGCGCGGCGCTCGGTTGGCGCAACCAAAATGGCACGCTCTGGCTCTGCGCGTTGAAAACCCCGATGTCGCGCAAATCCGGCCAGACGGTGCCCAGCAGCACGTCTGCGGGCAGATCGAGGCTGTACAAGGGTTGCTCGGGGCTGGTGCCCTCAAGGCTGAAACCGCTGGCGAAATCCAGCGGTGTCAACGCGGCGCTTTCCTGCGCTTTGGCGCCGCCAGCGCCAGCGATCATGAACCATGCGGTAAAAAATAATTTCTTCATAAGCAACCTGATTGGCTCTACGCGGTGGGCGCTGCGTCTTTGTCGTTGGGGTCGTTGTCGTTGGGGTCGTTGGTATTGGAATCGTCGGTATTGGAATCATTGCTGTTGTGCGAGAGGCTGGCGCGCGGCGGCAAGGGCGCGGCATAGCCGATGACAAATATCAGCATGGCAACGCCGATGAACGCAATCGCGCGCGCCAAGCCGCCGCCGCGCGCGCTATCCACGACAAATAGCTTGGCGATGACGATGCCCAGCACGATGGCGCCTCCGATCCAGCTTGAACGGCTCGCGCGGCGCTGCGCCAGTACCATGGCCAGCAGCGCCACGCAGGTCCACACGATCGCCAGCGTGGTTTGAATCAAACGCGATTCCCACAGCCAGTAAAAATCCCACGGAATATCGCCATAAACCGCCAGCGCTCTCACTAAGGCGCCGTTAAACCACCAAGCGGTCAATATCACCAGCACCAGCATGGTGGCGCGGCGCCATTGGGGATACAGCCGCACTACCTGCAAACGCCACACGCACAACATCAACAAGGCCAAGGCGGCGGCTTCTTCCAGTGGATTGATCAAGGGCAAATACTGCCATGAGGGCAATTGGCCATCGGCGCCGTTGCCTCTCAGCAAGGCCCACACGCTCAACGGCAGCACCGGCGCCAAACCCCAAAGCCAATAAACGCGCGGGTTTTCCGCGACCGGCCAGGGGTAGCGCTTGAGCAGCCACGGCAGCAGAATCGCCAGCCCCAGCGCACTCAAGGCCAGCACGGGGCGCAGCGTACTCCAGCCCCAAGGTAAATCCTCGATCCGCCAGGCTACCTCGGTACCGCATACCGCCAGCGTAAGCCAGCACAGGCCCAGATGCGCCGCGAATTTCTGTTGCAGCGAAGACAAATCGGGCTCGGTGCGTTTGAGAATCAGCACCGCGCAAACGCCGGCCAGCAGCCAGGCAAGCCCATAAACGCCGCCCACGACCGGGCGATGGAACCACCCGCCCAGCAAGCTCAAGAGCACAAGCACCGCAATGGGCCAAAGCAGCCAGCCCGAATGGCGCAAGAGCCGCCACTGCAAGCGCTCTCCGGCACGCATCCACCCATACGCTGAAACGGCGCTCAAACCCAGGCCCAGCAATACCGCCTGTGCCTCGATGAGGTAGGCCCCCATCCACTCATAATCGCTATGCGTATACCAGAACCACGACCACAGCACACTCTGCGCACCATCGAATACCCACCACAACCAAGCCGCCATTCCGCCCAGCCACAGCACGCTACTGACCAGTACCGCTTCGCCATAGAGCGCCGTGCGCCGTGACCACAACCAGCCTGCCCCCAAACTGCACAGCGCGAGCACGCCGAAAATCAGCAGCAGTGTCGTGGTATCGAGCGGCCACGCGGCTCTCGCCGACACCGCGGCCAGCACAATCAGCAAGGTGCCGCTCCAGGCCATGCGCCGATGCCGTTGCGACAGCCCCACCCACACCAGCCCCAGCCCTTCGAGCGCCCAGGCCAGCGAGGTCCAGCGCGCGGAAAGCGCCAGCGGTATCGCCAGCGTAACGAAGCCGCCGCCCAGCGCAATGAAGGATAGCGCCATGCGCTTGCCGGCCTCGGGCCAGCGGCGCAGCAAGGCGCGCGCCAAGGGCAGATAAATGAGCCCCAACACCAGACAGGAAAACGCCGCCCCCAATTCCCAACTCTGCCCGCGCATCAGCGCATATTGCATCCCGAACGAGAGCAAGGGCGTACCAAACACCAAGGAGCCATCGACAAAGCGCAGATGTTTTGCATCCTGACGCAGCGCGGCCAGCGGCGCGAGCAGGCCGAAAATCACGAAATTCAGCAACAAAAACCACTGGCAACTCAGATAAAAATCGCTCTGATAATTGTCCCAGCCCCACAGCGCCGCAACGCCAAAGGTAAACAACAAGCCCACCAGATTCAGCGGACGCCAGATCTGCCATACGCTCACCGCCAAAATCCCGAGCGACAACATCGCGTAATAACTGAACAGCGCAATATGACTGCCGCCGCCGCTCGACAGCAGCACTGGCGCCAGATAGCCGCCCAACGCCGCCACCACCGCCAGACTTTGCGCGCGCTGCAACACCGACAGCACCACACTCGCCGCGCAAATGACCAGCAACAGCACGAACACCGCCATCTGCGGCAGCAAGGCATACAGACGGAACGCCGCGAACGCGGTGAGATAAAACGCGCCAATCGCCGTGCCTTGCAGAATCAAGCCATACAAGGGCTGCTTCGCGTGCAAACGCCACCCAACGAGCAGAAAACCCAGGCTCAACAAGCCCGCGCCCGCAAGGCGCAACTCGATGGGAAGCAGCGCGTGCTCGACCGAATATTTGAAGAGATACGACAAACCAAAGAACAGCAGCAACGCGGCAATCTTGGCCAGCGGATTGCCCTTGAAGAACCAGCCGAAAAGCCCGGAAAGCGGGCTCGCATCGCGCTGCGCCTGAGCCGCGGCAGGCGGCTTGCTGGGCTTTTTGGCGAAAACCGGCTGGGGGGGCGCTGCGGCCATTTTGGCCTCGTGTGGCGGCGGCGCAGTGACCGCGTTGGCCTCTACCGGCGCCGAACGCTTGCCCGCGCTGACATCGCTTACTTCAGATACCGCCTGACCCGCTTCCAGCCGCGCCAAACGCGCGCGCAAAGCCGCGATCTGCGCCTTGGCCTCACCCGCACGCGCCAGCGCCACCAGCGCGACAATGGGAACAGCGACCAGGTAGAGAAGCCCGAGCAATCCGCCCCAAAAAAATAAATCTTCCACGCTGAAATCACTTTACCGTGAGTGAGGTGCCGCCGTGTAGGCGAGACCCCAAGGAAAGAAAAATCCGCCGCCGCGCCAAGCCAAAGTGCTCCGGCTTTGGTTTAATGAGCGGGTCTATAAGCGCCACGCTGCTACTGCGTACAATCCACGTCTTACAATCTCACAAGAACCTCACAAGAATCTCACAAGGAGCCCCCATGCGCATCCTGCATACCATGATCCGAGTCGGCGATCTCGATCGTTCCATCGACTTTTACAGCAAACTCTTCGGCATGAACTTGCTCAGCCGCAAAGATTATCCCGATGGCCGCTTCACGCTCGCCTTCATCGGCTATGGCGATGAAAGCGCCAACACCGTCATCGAGCTCACCCACAACTGGGATACCTCAAGCTACGATCTCGGCAACGGCTTCGGCCACATCGCCATCGCCGTGCCCGACGCCTACCAAGCCTGCGACGCCATCGCCGCCAAAGGCGGCAACGTGGTGCGCCCTGCCGGCCCCATGAAACACGGCACTACTGTCATCGCCTTCGTCAAAGATCCCGATGGTTACATGATCGAACTGATTCAGCGCGATTGACGCAAAACGCGATTGACGCAAAGCCGAGCAACTCATGGCCGATTTGCTGCTGCTCCTGTTGGGAGCCATCTTGGTCAACAATGTCGTCCTCACCCACTATCTGGGGCTGTGCCCCTTCCTGGGTGTGGGCGGCAGGTTGGAAACTGCGCTTGGGATGTCGGCGCTGACTGCCTTCGTGCTCACGCTAGCCTCGATCCTCAACTACGCGCTCTACCACTATCTATTGCTGCCGTTCGACTTGGTATTTTTGCGCACCCTTGTGTTCATCGTGGTGATCGCGGCGGTTGTCAGTTGTACGGAAGCGGTGATGCACCACACCGCGCCGCTGCTCTACAAGGTACTGGGTATCTTTCTGCCACTGGCCACCAGCAACTGTGTGATTCTCGGCGTTGCGCTGCTCAATGCCGAACGCGCCACGAGTTTCATCGAATCGGTGTTTTTCGGTGTTGGCGCCGCGCTGGGTTTCTCACTGGCGTTGGTGCTGTTTGCCGCCCTGCGCGAACGCTTGGTGATGCGTGAAGTGCCCGCCGCCTTCCAAGGCGCGGCGATTACGCTCGTCACCGCCGCGCTGATGGCGCTCGCCTTCATGGGCTTTGCCGGGCTGGTGTAACGTGGACTTTCTCCCCGCCCTCACGATATTGCTCGCATTGGTGTTGTGCGCTGGCGCTTTGCCGGGTTATATCGCGCGCCGCTTCAAACCGGAACATGACTCGCTCATCGAACGCATCGACGCGCTGCTGCCGCAAACGCAGTGCGGCCAGTGCGGGCACCTCGGCTGCCGCCCTTATGCCGCCGCCATCGCCGCGGGCGAGGCCATCAACCGCTGCCCGCCCGGCGGCGCTGGCACCATCGCGGCTTTGGCACGGCTGCTGGCGCAAGCACCGCGTCCGCTCGATCCTAGCCATGGCGCAGAAGCCCCGCGCAAAATCGCCTACATCCGCGAACCCGAGTGCATCGGCTGCACCAAGTGCATTCAAGCCTGCCCGGTGGACGCCATCGTGGGCAGTGCCAAACACATGCACACCGTGATCGCCAGTGAATGCACCGGCTGCGATCTGTGCGTGGCGCCCTGTCCAGTGGATTGCATCGACATGATTGCGCACCCCAGCATTGCGTACCCCAGCACGCACCTCGGCAAGCGCGCCACACCTGCTACGGCGCTGCCGCCAGCGCAAGCCTGCATCCGCTGCGGTTGGTGCGCCGACGCCTGCCCGGTGCTGCTGTTGCCACAGCAACTTTATCGGTTCGCGCGCACTCAGGAACTGCAACTAGCCGAACGCTACCAGATCAGCGACTGCATCGAATGCGGCGCCTGCGCCGCGGTGTGCCCCAGTAACATTGCGCTGGTGCAGCACTTCCACACCGCCAAGCATGATTTAGCCGCAGCCCGTGAAAAACGCCGCTTGGCGGAACAAGCCAAACCACGTTTCGATTTTCATCAAGCACGCAAGCAAGAAGAACAAGCCCAGGAAACATTACGCCGCCAGGAACGCGCGGCGCTGGTGCAAACACAGAGCGCTTTCAACTCACCTGCACAAACCGCTGCCGTGCCCGTACTCGCAGACCACGCTACGGCGCCTTCGCCACAGGATGTCATCCAAGCCGCGTTGGCGCGAGTGAACGCCAAAAAAGCCGAACGCAAGAGCAGCGACCCCGCAGCGCCAACCACACCCTCACAAAACACCGAGAACGCCCCCTCATGACGCTCCCCACGTCCTCACGCAGCCACGCGGGCCATTCTGTCGCACACTTGATGCAATTGGTTCTGCTCGCCTGCTTGCCAGGGCTGAGCGCGCTGGTATTTTTCTTCGGCTGGGGTGTGCTGATCAACGTGGTGTGGCTGTCGCTCTGGGCCTTGGCGTTTGAAGCAGCGGCGCTCTATTTACGAAAAAAACCTATTGGTCAACATCTCGGCGATTACAGCGCGCTGCTCACTGCCGTGCTGCTGGCGCTGGCGCTGCCGCCCACCGCGCCCTGGTGGCTGGGGCTGTGCGGCATCGCCTTCGCCATCATCGTGGCCAAGCAGTGCTACGGCGGCCTCGGCCATAATCTCTTCAATCCCGCCATGGTGGGTTACGCGGTGCTGTTGGTGGCATTTCCCGCGCCGATGACGCGCTGGCTGCTGCCCAGCGGCGCCGGCGCGGCCTTGCCCAGTTTCAGCGACAGCATCGCCCTGTTCTTCGGCGGCGAACCTTATCTCGGCATCGACACCTACATTGGCGCCACCCTGCTCGACAGCGTCGCGCAGCACCACGGCGCACAAACAATCCATGAATTCCGCGCCAGCTCGCCGCTCGCTGGCGATTTCGCCGCGCTAGGGTGGGAATGGGCGAACACGGGCTTTCTGCTTGGCGGTGTATTTCTGCTTCAGAGGCGCGTCATCGGCTGGCACATTCCCGTGGCTTTTCTCGGCGCCTTGAGCTTATGCGCGGCGCTCACCTGGAGCGGTGGCTCTTCGGCCAGTTTTGGCTCGCCAGTGATGCACCTTTTCAGTGGCGCCACCATGCTGGGCGCGTTCTTCATCGCCACCGATCCCGTCACTGCCGCCACCACACCACGCGGACGCCTGCTTTACGGGGCGCTGATCGGCGCCTTGGTGTTCGTGCTCCGCGTGTTCAGCCACTACCCTGACGGCGTGGCGTTCGCGGTACTGCTCGGCAATCTGGCGGCCCCCTCGATCGACCTCTACACGCAGCCACGCAAGGCTTAACATCAATAATGAACGATCAATATAAAAATCAACTACCTCACCCGCTCAGCGCCACCTTGCGCCTGGGGGCGCTGGCGCTCGGCATCGGTACGCTGCTGATCCTGGTGTACACGAGCCTGCTTCCCCGCATTGCCGCCGCGCGACACCAAGCCGCGTTGGACACCCTTGCCGCGGCATTGCCGCCAACGCCACACGACAACGATCTTCTGGCCGACAGCTTCCTCCTCGATCCCGCCGCGCCGCGTTTCATGCAGCAGCAACTGCTGGGCCTGAGCCATGCACGCCCCGCCTACCTGACACGCCAGCGCGGCGCCGCCACCGGCGTAATCCTGCCGCTCGAAACCAACGCCGGCTTTGGCGGCCCCATCGTGCTCCTGATCGGCCTCGACCGCGACGGCGCCATCACTGGCGTGCGCACGCTGACGCACAGCGAAACAGTGGGGCTCGGCAACAAGATTGAATTGGCACAATCGGACTGGATGTTCAATTTCGACCAGCGCTCACTCGCCAACACCGCGCCACCACTTTGGGCGGTAAAACACGATGGCGGCACTTTCGATCAATTCGTCGGTGCCACCATCACCCCGCGCGCCGTGGTGAACGCCGTGCATCAGGCATTGGAGTTTTTTGCTCTCAACCGCGAGGCGCTACTGACGCTCGCGCCTGCCCAGGATTACCCGCCATGAATGCTCTACAAAACCCGCCCGCCAGCGCTGGCCTCTGGCGTAACAATCCCGCACTGGTGCAACTGCTGGGGTTGTGTCCGCTCTTGGCCGTGAGCAACGCCACAGTCACCGCGCTAGCCTTGGGGCTATGCACGCTGGGCGTGCTCTTGGGCTCCAGCCTTGGCGTATCGCTGCTGCGCGGCTGCTTCACTCCCGCCACCCGGCTCAGCGCCTACGTGTTGATCATCGCCGCCTTTACCACCTGCGCCGACCTGTTGCTGCAAGCCTGCGCCTACACGCTGCACCAGCGCCTCGGCATCTTTGTACCGCTGATCGTGAGCAACTGCCTCATTCTTGGCCGCGCCGAAAGTTTTGCCAGCAAGCAGCCGCCGCTGCCCGCGCTGCGCGACGCCTTGCTGATGGGCCTGGGCTTTACCGCGGTGCTGCTGACACTCGGCATGATCCGCGAAGTGCTCGGCACTGGCCACCTATTTGCCGACATGGCCTTGCTGCTGCCTTTCGCTGCGAATTGGCAGATGACCTGGTTCGACACGCCGCCTTTCCCGCTCGCGCTGCTGCCACCCGGCGCCTTTCTGCTGCTGGGCTGTCTCATCGCGTTCAAAAACCGCATCGACCAAGCACTGGCCCCACGCCTCCCCGCTCCCACCCCTGATTCCGCGCCAACCGGCAGCAAGCGCGTGCGCGTTACCGGCCAGTTATAGCGTCTATTTATCTCGCCCATGAACCAACACCAACGCCACCAAATTTTCGAACGCCTGCGCGCGGCCAATCCCACGCCCACCACCGAACTCGTTTACAGTTCACCATTCGAGCTGCTGGTAGCGGTGCTGCTCTCGGCACAGGCCACCGACGTTAGCGTCAACAAAGCCACCGCAAAACTGTTCCCCATCGCCAACACGCCGAAAACGATCTACGCCTTGGGGCTGGAAAAATTGAAGAGCCACATCAAAACCATTGGACTCTTCAACACCAAGGCCGAAAACCTGCTGAAAACCTGCAAAATTTTGACCGATCAGTACGATTCACAAGTGCCCAATACGCGCGAAGCGCTCGAAGCGCTACCCGGCGTGGGCCGCAAGACTGCGAACGTGATCCTCAATACGGCCTTCCACCAGAAGACCTTGGCGGTAGACACACACATCTTTCGCGTCAGCAACCGTACTGGCCTGGCGCCAGGCAAGAATGTGCTCGAAGTGGAAAAAAAATTGCTGAAAGTCGTGCCCGATGAATTCCTGCTCGACGCCCACCACTGGCTGATTCTGCATGGCCGCTATACCTGCGTGGCGCGCAAACCCCGCTGTGGTAGCTGCGTAATGGAAGAGTTATGTGAATATCGGGATAAAACAGCAGAATGAAGCCAAGCCTGGGTCTGTGCGCTTGCTCACAAGGCATCCAAAGGGCTGATCACACCACGCCCGCCATGGTTGAGCACATGCGTGTAAATCATGGTGGTTTTCACATCGCTGTGCCCTAGCAATTCCTGCACCGTGCGAATGTCGTAGCCAGCCTGCAACAAATGTGTCGCAAAGCTGTGCCGCAGCACGTGCGGCGTGCATGGCTTGATAGTACCCACCTGCCGCGCTGCTTCACGCACCGCGCGCTGCACACTTTCGGGATAAATATGGTGCCGCCGCTCCACTCCCGAACGCGGATCAAGCGAACGCACCGGACTCGGAAACACCCACTGCCATCCCCACTGCCGCGCCGCGCGCGGGTATTTGACCGCCAGCGCATCAGGCATATACACCTCACCAAAACCCGCCGCGACATCCGCATCGTGCAAAGCCCTGACGCGCACCAGATGTTTCTGCAACGGCAATACCAAGTTCTCCGGCAGTACAGTCACCCGGTCTTTGTTGCCTTTGCCCTCACGAATCAAAATCTCACGGCGCGTCAGTTCAAGATCTTTCACCCGCATCCGCAAGCATTCGAGCAGACGCATCCCCGTGCCATACAACAAGCCGACCACCAGCCCCATCGTACCCTGCATGGCACCCAGCAAATCGCGCACTTCGCGCGGCGTCAACATCACCGGCAAACGCACGCCACGCTTGGCCTGCACAATCTCATCGAGCCAGGGCAACTCGATACCGAGCACCTGCTTGTAAAGGAACAGCAGCGCACTCTTCGCCTGATTCTGTGTCGACGCAGAAACATTGCGCTCGTTCGCCAGATGCGTCAAAAACGCCGTAACCTCCGCCGCCTCCATCTCGCGCGGATGACGCTTGCCATGAAACAAAATAAAACGCCGCGCCCAATCGCAGTACGCCGCCTCCGTGCGAATACTGTAATGCCGCGCCCGAATCGCCTCGCGTAGCTGGTCCAGCAACTTTGGTGGCTTACGTTCCATCCGCTGAATTTTAGGTTTGCCTAAATGAAGGCGTGTTAGCTATCCTATGGCAAGGTTGACAGGGGTTTCAAGTTAGGTGATGTTGTTGGGGTT
>JAIRJU010000193.1 GCA_031260485.1 Pseudomonadales bacterium
GGCACAAGAAGGGCCGGGTTGTGGACCCCGCCTCCTACCTCCGCAGCACCATCCGCTGATTTCCGGCCTGCCACGCCTTGTGGGAGCGCTCCCTTGCCCCCACAGTGCGTGCTTCTGCGTAGCCCCTGTTGTCTATGCAATCGTGTCTATGCAATCGTGTCTGTGCCACCGTGTTTCCGTAACCGTTTTTGGACCCCCGCCCATGTTCCTGACCAAACTTTTCGGCAGCAAGAACGACCGAGAATTGAAAAAACTCAACAAAACTGTCAGTAAAATCAATGCGTTGGAACCTGCCCTGGAGCAGTTGGATGATGCCGCGCTGCAAGCCCGCACCGCCGAATTCAAGCTGCGCCTGAGCCAGGGTATTGCGTTGGATGACATCCTGCCTGAAGCCTTCGCCGTGGTGCGCGAAGCCAGCAAGCGCGTGATGCAGATGCGCCACTTCGACGTGCAGATGATCGGCGGCATGGTGCTGCACCAGGGCAAGATCGCCGAAATGCGCACTGGCGAAGGCAAAACCCTGGTGGCGACGCTGCCTGCCTACCTCAACGCGCTGAGCGGCAAGGGCGTACACCTGGTAACGGTCAACGACTACCTGGCGCGGCGCGACGCCGAATGGATGCGCCCGCTTTACGAATTCCTCGGCCTCAGCGTAGGCGTGGTGGTGCCGAATCAGGATCAGAATGAAAAACGCGCCGCCTATCAGGCCGACATCACCTACGGCACCAACAACGAATTCGGTTTCGACTACCTGCGCGACAACATGGCGTTCCGCCTCACCGACCGCTTCCAGCGCGGCCTCAATTTCGCCGTGGTGGATGAAGTGGACTCGATTCTGATCGACGAAGCGCGCACGCCGCTGATCATTTCCGGCGCGATACAGGATAACTCCAAGCGCTACATGGAAATCGACGCGCTGATCCCGCTGCTCAAAAAAGGCGACAAACAGCCCGAGAAATCCCAACTCGAACGCCAGTTGGAAGAATACATAGCGCCCGATTGCGATTTCTACGTGGACGAAAAACAGCGCCAGATCGAACTCACCGACCCCGGCCATGAAAAGATCGAGGGGCTCTTGCTCAAGCGTGGCCTCTTGCAGGATGGCGAGTCGCTGTACGACGCCACCAACCTCACGCTGATGCACCAGATGCAGGCTGCGCTCAAAGCGCACTATTTGTTCCATAAAGAAATCGAATACATCGTGCAAGACGGCCAGGTGGTGCTGGTCGATGAACACACCGGGCGCACGCTGGTTGGCCGCCGTTTGTCGGAAGGCTTGCATCAGGCCATCGAAGCGAAGGAGCGGGTGCAGATTCAGAACGAAAGCCAAACCTTGGCGTCCACCACGTTCCAAAACTACTTCCGCCTCTACGACAAACTCGCAGGCATGACCGGCACCGCCGATACCGAAGCCTACGAATTCCATCAAATCTATGGCCTCGACGTGGTGGTGATTCCCACCAACCGGCCCATGGTGCGCATCGACGACAACGATGTGGTGTACCTGAGCACCGAGGAAAAATTTGAAGCGATCCTGCTCGACATCAAAACTTTCCGCGACAAAGGCGCACCGGTGCTGGTGGGTACCGCCAGCATCGAAACCTCTGAGATCCTGTCGCGCTTCCTCACCAAGGAAAAGATCAAGCACAACGTACTCAACGCCAAATATCACGCGCAGGAAGCTGAAATCATCGCGCAGGCGGGCCGCCCTGGCACTGTCACCATCGCCACCAACATGGCGGGCCGCGGTACCGACATCATGCTCGGCGGCCGCTGGCAGGCCGAGGTGGACGCCTTGCCAGTAGAGCAGCGCACGCCGCCCGCCATCACTGCGATCAAGGCCGATTGGCAGCAGCGCCACGAGCAGGTGCTGGCGGCTGGTGGTCTGCACATCATCGGCACCGAGCGTCACGAATCCCGCCGCATCGACAACCAGTTACGTGGCCGCGCTGGCCGTCAAGGCGATTGCGGCTACTCGCGCTTTTATCTGTCGCTCGACGACAGCCTGATGCGCCTCTTCGCCTCCGAGCGCGTGGCCAACATGATGCGCCGCATGGGGATGCAGCGCGGGGAAGCCATTGAACACCGCATCGTCACCAACTCCATCGAAAAAGCGCAGCGCAAGGTCGAAGGCCGCAACTTCGACATCCGCAAGCAATTGCTGGAATACGACGACGTTGCCAACGAGCAGCGCAAAATCATCTACCAGCGCCGTAACGAATTGATGGAAACCGACGATGTTTCTGCCGTCATCACCTTCATGCGCCAAAGCGCGGTGAATGACTTCATCAACAATTACGTGCCGCCCGGCAGCCTCGATGAGCAGTGGGACATCGCGGGTCTCGAAGTGGCGCTGATCGGCGAATTCGGCGCCAAGCTGCCGGTGCAGCAATGGCTGGATGATGACAAGACCTTGGATGAAGAAGCGCTGCGCGAGCGCATCCTGGCGGCCATCGAACAGGAATATAACGCCAAGTGTCTGGAAGTCGGCGACAACATGCGCGTGTTTGAAAAGCAGATCATGCTGCAAATTCTCGACTCTTTGTGGAAGGAACATTTGGGGCAGATGGAAAGCCTGCGCCAAGGCATTGGCCTGCGCGGCTACGGCGGCAAGAACCCGAAGCAGGAATACAAGCGTGAAGCCTTCATGTTGTTTGAATCGCTGTTGAACAACCTTCAGAGCGAAGTCGTCAAATTCCTGAGCCTAGTGCGCATTCGCCGGGAACAGGAGGTCGATGCCATCGAGCGCCAACGCGCCGAGGAAGCCGCGCGCATCGTGCAGCAGCAATTACATGCGGCGCAGCCAGTGGATACGCCGCAAGCCGAAGCACTCAAGCGCGTGCTGGCGCAAGTGCAGGCCAAGGCGCAAGCACAAGGGCAAGCCCGGCTGGATCAATCCGCACCGGGCGCACCGGCGGGTATGCAGAAGGTTGGCCGCAACGATCCTTGCCCTTGTGGCTCGGGCCAAAAATACAAGCAATGCCACGGTAAATTGGACTGATCAAGTAAAAATTAGAGTGTTTTGGATCAAATCGTTGGCATTATTTCTCCCCTCGCCCGCTTGCGGGAGAGGGGGCGAGGGAGAGAACACTTGCAAACTCATTTGAATCAAAACCGCTCTAAATAGCGGTAAAAACCCAGGTACAAACGACATGGCAGTAGGTAGCGGAGATTACGGCACACTGTACGCGGTGCCCGGTGTGCGGCTGGCGGCGGTGTCTGCCGGCATCAAGAAAGCCGGGCGGCTGGATCTGGTGCTGTTCGAGTTGAGTGAAGGCAGCGTTACCGCGGGCGTCTTTACCACCAATGCGTTTTGCGCGGCACCGGTGGTGCTGAGCAAGCGCCATCTCGCCGCGCGAATGCCGCGTTATTTTCTGATCAACACCGGCAATGCCAACGCCGGTACTGGAACGCCAGGTCTCGATGCGGCGCTGCGCTGCTGTCAGTCGCTGGCCACGCTGAGCCAGAGCGATGAAACCGCCGTGCTGCCGTTTTCCACGGGCGTGATCGGCGAAGCGCTGCCTGCTGAAAAAATCACCGCGGCCTTGCCTGGCGCGCTGCGAGATCTGGCGCCGACGCATTGGGAACTCGCCGCGCGTGGCATCATGACCACCGACACGCGGCCCAAGGCCGCCTCACGCCAGCTCACGCTCGGCGGCAAGACACTCACCATCACCGGCATCGCCAAAGGCGCGGGCATGATCAAGCCGAACATGGCCACCATGCTCGGTTTCGTTTGCACCGACCTCGCGCTGCGCCAGGAAGAAGCGCAAGCCTTGCTACGCGCCAGCGCCGACAAGAGCTTCAACCGCATCACCGTCGACGGCGATACCTCCACCAACGACTGCTGCATGTTGGCCGCCACTGGCACCAGCGGCGTGCGTTTTTCGGCGTTGACGGCGGATGAGCGCGCGCAGTTCGCCGCCGCCTTGCACGAGGTGTGCGTCGCGCTCGCCACTGCCATCATCAAAGACGGCGAGGGCGCCACCAAGTTCGTCACTGTCGACATTGAAGGCGGTGCGGATACGGCGGAATGTTTGCAAGTTGGCTATGCCATCGCCGAATCGCCGCTGGTGAAAACTGCGCTGTTTGCCTCCGATCCCAACTGGGGCCGCATTCTCGCCGCGGTAGGCCGCGCCGGTTTGCACGCGCTCGATCTCGATGCGATCGGTATCTGGCTCGACGAGGTGAAAATCGTCGAACGCGGCGCGCGCGCGGCGAGCTACACCGAAGAGCAAGGTCAGCGCGTGCTCAAGCAGGAAGCCTTTACTATCCGCGTGGCGCTTGGGCGCGGCGCGGCAGTGGAGCGCCTGTGGACCTGCGATTTCTCCCACGACTACGTCAGCATCAATGCCGACTACCGCTCCTGAGAGCAGCGCAGCCGCCCCGCCCTTGCCCGCGATCTTGGTGGTGGCCGCGGTCATTCTTGATGCGCGCAGCCGCCAATGCCTCTTGGCGCTGCGGCCCAAACACAAACACCAAGGCGGCCTCTGGGAATTTCCCGGCGGCAAGGTGGAAAAAGGCGAAGCGCCGCTGCAAGCGCTACGGCGTGAATTGCAGGAAGAACTGGCGCTCGACGTGCAGCGCGCCGAACCCTTGCTGACCACCACGCACGACTACGCCGATAAGCGTGTCACGCTCGATGTGTGGCTAGTACGAGAATTCGCCGGTGAGCCGCGCGGCATGGAAGGGCAGGAACTGCGCTGGTACGCGCTGGAAGAATTACACACGCTCGCACTTCCCGCCGCGAACTATCCGATCTTGAAAGCCTTGATACCCATTTGCGCGCAAGGCAATAATCATTCACTTCCCAATTCCTCTGCCGCACGCACAGAGGTTTGATTCTCCCCTCGCCCGCGTGCGGGAGAGAGTGATGGCAACCAGCAACCACTAACCGGAGAACCCCATGGCTCTAACTCCTTCCAACATGCTCCCGCTCGGCACCCAGGCGCCTGCCTTTGATTTGCTCGCCACCGACGGGGCGCGCGTCAGTCTCAGCCAGTTTACTAGCCGCCGTGCGCTTTTGGTGGCGTTCATCTGCAATCACTGTCCGTTCGTCAAACACCTGCGCGGCGGTCTCGCGCAGCTTGCGCGCGATTACCAACACCAGGATTTCGCCATGGTGGCGATCAACAGCAACGACACCATCGCTTACCCTGCCGACGACCTCACGCACATGCGCGAAGAAGCCGTGATCGCTGGCTATATATTTCACTATCTTCTGGATGAAACTCAG
>JAIRJU010000231.1 GCA_031260485.1 Pseudomonadales bacterium
AATCCTCGGTGATCGGCTTGTGCGTCACCACGCCTAGCCAGTTCAGCCAGCGGCTGTCGAAAGCGGTCTGTAGCGCGAGGGATGCATTCGTGCGCAGCAGATCGCCGAGCCACGGCGCGCTCCACACCAGCAACGCCCCTGCCAGCCACGGCGTGATCCCGCGCAGCCAGCCGCGCGCCAGTAGCCAGCGCGCCCGTAGCAACATGACCGCCATCGCGTGCAGCACGCCAAAGCTGATCCAACTGCGCGGAAACATCAGCCACGACCCCACCGACACCAGCAGCGCACAACCCGCCACCTGCGCCCAGCGCCGCCAAAAACGCGGCCACTCCTGCCCGTTGCACACCGCCAGCGCTTGGCCGATGCCAGCGCACAGGAGAAACAGGCTGACGATGCCGGTACGCTGCCAAGTCCAGAACGGGTCTGCATAGAAGTCCTGCCAGAGGTAGCCGAAGTGATTCAGGTCGAAGCTGAAGTGGTAGGCGATCATCCCCAACATCGCCAGCCCGCGCAGGGCGTCAATGTGGTTGTGGCGGTAAACGGCAGTTGGCATCGACGAATGTTAGCCGTACTCCGCAGGGATAATTCGCAAACCACTTGACAAGGTCATGCCATGAAAATTCTTCTTCCTGTGGATGGCAGTGAACTCTCGCTGCACGAAACCCGTTTTGCGCTGCAACTGGTGCGCGCCGGTCTGCAAGCCAGTTTCGTGCTGGCCAACGTGCAGGAGCCGGCCAGTTTTTACGAGATCGTCACGGCGCGGGATCCAGAACTGATCGAAGACGCCGCGCAGGAAGCCGCCCAGGACCTGATGGCACCTTCCGCTCACTTGTTGCGTGAGGCCGGCGTACCTTACGAAACCGCCGCGCTTTCCGGCGATCCCGTCAACGCCATGCTGGAGTTGATAGAAATCAGCGGCTGCGACATGGTAGTGATGGGCGCGCGCGCACTCGGCCCAATTCGCCGCCTGATCGAAAGCGCCTCGGTGTCGCGCCAGTTAATCGACGCCTCGCCCGTACCGGTGCTGCTGGTCAAGCCGCCGGTGGATGTGGAGGCTGACGTGGCCTGAAGTGCCCCCCTGAGGCGCTGGCGCGCCATCCCCCGGAGGGGGACGCACCCACTGGCCGGGGAACCCCGGCCACGGGTGCACTGGATTGGCTTGCTCCGCAGCCTTCCGGCTCTTTGCGTTTCATGCGTCGCGGGTGGCGCGCAAGCGCGGTGGAGCAACTGAGATGGCAATGACGGAACGGGCGGATACGCCTGCTGATCCTGCAGTTGGGATCCAGTTTGATCGAAGTCACTCGCGGCTGCGTCTGGTGATGGCGTTGCGGTTCTGGGCAAACGCGGTGGCGCTCTTGCGGGAATCGATCGGATGAGTCTTGCCGAAAGAAAGCGTGGTGATGCGGCTGGCCTCGATGCCGTGCGCTATCAGGTAGCTCTGGACGGCATGGCCGCCGCGCCGACCGAGCGCTCTATTGTGCACTTCGGTGCCGGTAATGTCGGTGTGGCCTTCAATGCGCACGCCAGTATCAGGGTAGCGGTTGAGCCACTCGACCTGCCGGTTCAGGGTGGCCCGGGAGTCGGCTTTGACTTTGAGGGTGGCGCGGTCGATATCGAAAAACACCCGATCGCCCACCCAGGCAATAAAGTCGTCATTAACGCGACCGGTCACCGACTCGACGACCGCAGCGGCGGACATGGGCGACGGCGCGATGGGGTGCAGCGTGGAGGAAGACTCCCCACTGTACTGGTTGGTCGGCGTACCACAAGCGCTCAGAACCAGCACGGCAACAACGGCCAAGCAGTCAAATTTATGTCGGAGCGGGATGGTAAAGGGAGCATAAACAATCTTTTTAGTGAATTTGGGTGAAGTATTCACATCGTGTTGTGACCTTGCCCTCGCCGAAGTGGCTTCGAGCCGGGTCTTTTCTGGTTCCGGCTAGAGCGGCGACCAAAATGCATCCTTTGGATTTCAGTATTAACATACTGTTTCATTTAGGTCATTATTTTATATCCGTGATTTTTATCACGGAATAATCTTAATTAAGGCCGCCACCCTATCGGCTTGTGTACAATGTCTCTCGACTGCAGGAAAATTCATTTCCTATCCGCACGATCGCAAACAAGTCCACGTGCAAACTCACCCCTTCCCTGCTGACGTGCTTGCGCGTTTACATGATTCTGCTCGCCAATCGCTGGGGTCCGCTCTATGGCTTCGCTGAAGGCGCGTCGGCGTTCATCCTTGAGGCACCTCGCCCCGACATGGCGACCGGTTGAACGTAAAGGTAAATCAATGAAAACGACAACTTATTGACTTGACACGCAGAGTACAACCATCGCCTCGTCTTCAATGGCAACCCGAACTGCCAGAAACAACCACCCGGAACAACCAACCAACAACAGGAACTGCGACATGACTACCCCAGATATCAACAAACCTCTCGCTGCTGCCGACATCCTGGCCACGACCATGAGTACCAGTTTGATTCCTGCCGACACCAGCCTCACCACGCCAACGCCATTGAGCAACTCGGTGCTGGGCAATGTCGTCGGTACTGTCGGCAGCTTGCTCTCTCACCTCGGTGGCACGCCGACGAACTCGAACCTGCTGCAGGGGGAGGTGCTCCAGACCGCGACCAACAGCATCACCGTAACCTTCGGCAACCTGATCAATACCGTCGGCGGCGCCATTGATGCAGCGCTACACGCCACGGCCCCCAGCATCACCCAAACCGTCGGCAATCTGACCAATACCGTCAACGCCCTTAATACAGCGCTACACGACACGGCCACCAACATCACCCAAACCGTCGGCAATCTGATCAATACCGCCA
>JAIRJU010000246.1 GCA_031260485.1 Pseudomonadales bacterium
GCTGCGGCCTACGGCTACCTGTCGCTCGACCAGGCGATCAAGGATGCCGGGCTGAGCGAGAACGAAGTCTCCAACATCCGCACCGGCCTCATCATAGGCGCGGGCGGTTCCTCCACCGAAGACATGGTGGAAACCGCCGACATCCTGCGCGAAAAAGGCATCAAGCGGGTCGGCCCCTACCGCGTCACCCGCACCATGGGCAGCACGGTCTCCGCCTGTCTCGCCACGCCGTTCCAAATCAAGGGCGTCAACTATTCGATTTCCTCCGCCTGCTCCACCAGCGCGCATTGCATCGGCAATGCCATGGAACTGATTCAGCTCGGCAAGCAAGACGTGGTATTCGCTGGCGGCGGCGAAGCCGAACACTGGACGCTCAGCTGCATGTTCGACGCCATGGGCGCGCTTTCCACCAAGTACAACGCCACCCCCGCACGCGCCTCGCGCGCCTATGACGCCGACCGCGATGGTTTCGTCATCGCCGGCGGCGGCGGCGTTTTGGTGATCGAAGCGCTGGATCACGCGCTCGCCAGAGGCGCGAAAATTTACGCTGAACTCACCGGCTACGGTGCCACCTCCGACGGCTTCGACATGGTGGCACCCTCCGGCGAAGGCGCCACCCGCTGTATGCAGATGGCCATGAGTACCGCCCGGCGCCCGATTGACTACATCAACACCCACGGCACCAGCACGCCCGTGGGCGACACCAAGGAAATCGAAGCGATCCGCGCTACCTTTGCCGGTAAAACCGTGCCTCACATCAGTTCCACCAAGTCGCTCACCGGCCATTCGCTCGGTGCCACCGGTGTGCAGGAAGCCATCTACAGCCTCTTGATGTTGCAACACGATTTCATCGCCGCCTCCGCCCACATCGATAAGCTCGACCCAGAAGTAGCCGACATGCCCATCGTGCGCAGCCGCCTCGACAACCAGCGCCTGAACGCCGTGATGTCCAACAGCTTCGGCTTCGGCGGCACCAACGCCACGCTGGTGTTCGAGCGCTACGAGGGCTGAGGCCAAGAGCCTTCGACACATGCGCAGCGTCCACGCTTTTGGTTTCGTCTGCGCGCTGCTCACCGCGAACGCTGCCATGGCGCAATTACAAACTGCTTCCCCGCGCAGCAACACCGCCAAAGCGCCCTTGGTCAGCGGCATCTTGCCCGCGGCGCAAGCCTTCGCGCTGAGCGCCTTTGTCGAGGCCGATGGCCACCTCGCGCTGCTCTGGGAAATGCCGAACGGCTACTACCTCTATCGCCAGAGCCTGCGCCTCGAACTGCCAGACGGCACGCTGCTCGACACTTTCATCGCGCCCACTGGCACAGTGTTGGAAGACGAATACTTTGGAAAAACCGAAGTGTATTTCTCGCACTTGTTGCTGCGCCTGCCGCTGAACACCGTGCCGGAGCGCGCCTTCACCGCCACGGCGGATGGCGCGCGCCAGCTTGATCTCTTGGCGTTTTATCAAGGCTGCGCGCAGGAGCAATACTGCTACCCACCACAGCAAATGCCGCTGAGCGTGGCCTTACCTGAGTGATGCTGATGTCCCGTATTTTTCCCGCCTTATCTTTATGTAGCCTGCTGTACCTACTGCCCGCCACGCTCCATGCGCAGAACATTCAACGTTTTGATCAGCACTACGAAGGCGTGCTCGGCACCACGCTGGATCTCACCTTCTACGGCCCCGACCCCAACGCCATGGAACAAGCCGCTGACGCCGCAGTGGCGGAAATCGCGCGCATGGATGCCATCTTCTCCAACTACCGCGACGACAGCGAAGTAGCTCGCCTCAACCGCGAACGCAGCCTGAGCAATGCTTCGCCGGAAATGCTGGACATCCTCGAACTCTGCGCGCGCTGGGAACGCGTTACGCAGCAGCGTTTCAGTTGCAAGCTCTGGCGCATCAACCAAATCTGGAACGAAGCAGAAAAAACGCAAATTCTACCGGATCGCGCCGCCCTGCTCACGCTTGCCAGCGCCACTGCCAGCGTCGAACCCACGTTCGATCGCAGCAAGCGCAGCATTACGCTGCCAGACCCCGTGGAACTCGATCTGTCTGGCATCGCCACCGGCTACATCATCGACCACGTGCTCGCCCTGACCCGCCAAAACCTGCGCGGCGCCACCGCCATCAAGCTCGACATCGGCGGCGACGCGATCTATTGGGGCCATCCGCCGCTCAGCGAAGGCTGGCGCGTAGCCGTCGCCAATCCGATGAGCACTAGCGACAGCGACATTCTCACCACCTTGACCCTCGATGGCCTCGCCGTGACCGAAAGCGGCCACGCCAACCGCTTCCGCAGCATCGGCGGCCAAAACTACAGCCACATCTTCGTCCCCGCCACCGGCTGGCCGGTGGAAAACGGCATCGGCGTGGCCACGATTGCACCCAGCGGCGTCAGCACCGAAGCGGCCGCCAAGGCCATGACACAACAAAGCCTCAGCGCAGCGATCACCTGGATCAACGCCCAACCCGAACTCGACGGCCTGGGCATGGACACCTTTGGCAACAAAGCCACCTCCAACCAATGGAAAGCCTACGTCGCGGAAACCCTTCCCGATGAGGCCAGCAGCGTGCTCTCGCTCAACTACACGCTGCCTTCCTTTCAAGCGCAAGGCTCCTACTCTCGCCCCTATGTCGCTATTTGGATCACCGATCAAAAACAAAACTTACGCAAAAATCTGCTCTTGCTCGGCGACGAACAGCGCTGGGCGCGTGAAAATTCCCGTTGGTGGCGCCAAGTGGGCCGCGTTTATCCCAAGATTGATGGCCTGGCTCGCCCCACCCGCGCTCCCGGCGAATACCGCCTCGCCTGGGATGGCCGCGACGACGCCGGCGCGCTGTTACCCGCGGGCAACTACACCCTGCACATCGAAGCCGCACGCCAAAATGGCGGCCATGACTACCAAAGCCTGCCTTTCACGCTGGGCGTCGCAAAAACCGTGGAATTACCGGGTAAAGGCGAGATCGGCAAACTGGTGATGGACGTCAAATAGTCCCCTTAATTTTCCCAAAATACACGGCACGACAACGACGCAGGCTGGGTTGAAGCGCAGCGGAAACCCAGCATTGGCGCGTTAAGCTGGGTTTCCGCTACGCTTCAACCCAGCCTACCCGATCATATGAATGTCATGTTTTATGGAATTCTCAATAGAACGGTTTTGATTCAAAAACCTCTTATGCCACGCTTCTTTTTCGCCTTGCTGTATCTCTTCTGGCTTGTGCCAAGCGTGTCGCAGGCGCAGGAAACGCAGCGTTTCGAGCAGCATTACGAAGGCGTGTTGGGCACCACGTTGGACCTGACCTTCTACGGCCCCGATTCCAGCGAGATGGAAGCAGCAGCCAACGCCGCGCTCGTGGAAATCACCCGCCTCGATGCTATCTTTTCCAGCAAGCGTAGCGACAGCGAAGTAAACCGCCTCAATCGAGAGCGCGTCATCAACGGCGCATCGACCGAGTTGCTGGACATCATCGAACTCTGTGCCCGCTGGGAAAATCTTGCCCAAGGACGTTTCAGTTGCAAGCTGGGGCGCATCATCACGGCCTGGGACAAGGCGGAACAAACACAAGTCCTGCCAGACCGCGTGCAACTACAAACCCTGGCCACCGCCAGCGCCGCCGTCCAGCCCACGCTCTATCGTGGCTCGCGCACCATCACCTTGCCGGAACCGGTGGAACTTGACCTTTCCGGCATTGCCGCCGGCTACATTCTTGACCGTACATTTAACTTTCTACACGCCAGACTGCCCGACGTCACCGGCATCAAACTCGACAGCGGCGGCGACGCCATCTACTGGGGCCATCCGCCGCTCAGCGAAGGTTGGCGCGTGGACATCGCCAACCCGCTGACAACCCAGGGCAACGATACTCTCGCCACGCTGAGCACTCACAACGGCCGTGCGATCATGAATAACCGCCACGTCAACCGCTTCCGCAGCATCGGCGGCCAGCAATACAGCCACATCCTCGTACCAGGCACCGGCTGGCCAGTAGCGGGCAATATCGGCGTGATAACGGTAGCCAAAAGCGCGGTGACCGCCGATGTCGCCACCACCGCGATGACGATGCAGACCACCAAGGACGCCACCCTCTGGGCCAGCACCACACCCGACCTCGACGCCCTGATCATCGATAGCGCCGGCAACCACGCCGTGTCCAATGACTGGGCCACGTTCATCGCGGAAGCAATCGAGGCAGAAACTGGCAGCGTGCTGGCGCTCAACTACACCCTGCCCATCGTGCAATCCCAAACCCCCTACTCACGCCCTTACGTCGCCATCTGGGTCACTGATGTAAACGCCAAACCACGCAAGAACCTACTGCTGCTCGGCAAAGATCAACGCTGGGCGCGCGAGAACACACGCTGGTGGCGCCAGGTAGGCCGCGCGCGTCCCGAGTTGATCGACGGCATCGCCCGCCCCACCCGCGCCCCCGGTGAATACCGCCTCACCTGGGATGGCCACGACGAAGACGGCAAGCCGCTGCCCACAGGCAATTACACCCTGCACGTCGAAGCCGCCCGCCAGGACGGCGGCCACAACTACCAAACCCTGCCCTTCACCCTGGGTACCGCGCAAACCCTGGAATTACCGGGCGAAGGCGAAATCGGCAGGCTGGTATTGGAAATAAAATAATCCATACTGAATTGACGGCGTGCCATAGCTTTGGCAAACTTTGCCAAAACCATACCGCGTGAAGCGTGGTAACCGAGAGTTCTTCAATGGCGACCATGAACATTTCCCTGCCCGACTCAATGAAACAATGGGTTGAAGGCCAAGCGCAAACCGGGTGTTACAGCAACACCAGCGATTATGTCCGCGACCTCATCCGGCGCGACCAGGAACGCGCTGCAAAAAAGATCGCACATATGCAGCGTCTCGTAGACGAAGCCCGCGCCAGCGGCGTCAGCCGTGAAACGATGACGACCATTCGGACTCGAGCGCTCAAGCGCTCAAGCGCAATATCTTAAGCACATGGCAACTTACCGGCTGACAGTCGCCGCAACCGACGATGTAACAGCCATTTTTCTTGAAAGTCTGGAACGATTTGGCCTTGTTCAAGCTGAGCATTACCATGCCGGCTTGACCGCAGCCTTCGAGTTTCTCGCTCAATTCCCGCGTGCCGCACGAGAACGCGAGGAAATCCTCCCGCCGGTTCGTATACACCCTTACCAAGCGCATTTAATCGTCTATGAATTGGAACTGAACGACCGCGTCTTGATTCTGCGCGTCCGTCACCGCCGAGAAGACTGGCTGGCGGACGCGACCGCTTAGTCAAATCAACTCCCCATCCATCAACTCCACCTTGCGCGATGCGCGCTGTGCGAAACGCGCATCGTGCGTCACCATGCAGATGGTGCGGCCTTCGGCGTTGAGCGCATCGAGCAGATCCATGATCGCCGCGCCGTTGAAGGTATCGAGATTTCCCGTCGGTTCATCGGCCAGCAGTATCGAAGGATTATTGACGATGCCCCGCGCCACCGCCACCCGCTGCTGCTGACCACCCGAAAGCTGCGAGGGAAAATGATCCGCGCGATGATCCATGTGCACCTTGCGCAGTTTATCCATCACCACCTCGCGCCGCGCCTTCTTCGGCATCTTGCCGTACACCAACGGCAGCTCCACGTTCTCGAACACCGTCATGTCGCCAATCAGATTGAAAGCCTGAAACACAAAGCCGATTTCCTTGTTGCGCAAGGCCGCGCGTTGATAGGCATCGAGCCCCGCCGCTGCGTGTCCGTTCAAGAGATAGGTGCCGTTGGTAGGGCTGTCGAGCAGCCCGATGATGGAAAGCAGCGTGGATTTGCCGCAACCTGAAGGGCCGGAGATGGATACATACTCGCCGGCGTTGATGGCGAGGGTGATGTCGTTCACCGCGCGGGTTTCTATACTGTCGGTCAAGAAATGGCGGCTGATGTTTTGCAGCTTGATCAGTGGTGTTGTCGAAGTGTTCATAGATTTCCCCTTGTGATTATTCATGATGCAGTGCCGTAACCGGATCGAGCGCGCTGGCGCGGACGGCTGGCAGGTAGACAGCAATCAGTACCGTAATACTAAGCACCAGTGCGCTGATGCCATAGGCTAGTACGTCAAAATCCGTGGTGCGGTACAACAGCGGTTCGAGCAACAAGGCCACACCAAGCATGAGCAGCAGCCCAAGCAACAAGCCCCAGAGATAACTGCGCAGCCCCTGCCGCATGAAAAGCCACAAGATATTGCGCGGCGTTGCGCCCACCGCTACACGTACTCCGATTTCACGCACACTGCGATTGACGTTGTACGACACGATGCCGATCACGCCCGAACCGCTGATCAAGAGCGCTGCCACGCCGATACCCATGATCAACTTTGCTACCAACGCGCGCGGCGCCAGCCACTGAGCTCTCAATTCTTCCAGTGGCCTGGCTTCTTCGATCGCGATACGGGAATCGACGCCATGAATCGTTGCTCTTATGGTTTCAGCCAAGGGGGCTGATGCGGTGCGGCTGCGGACGAACAAATGAATGATCGACGTCGGCCTCTGCCGAAACACGGTATAGACCGACGGCCCTTCCTCGCGATCCAGCGCGGTCGGTCTGACATCACCCACGACACCGACGATCGTTCGCCACGTGTTGCCATCCGTGAAGGACAAGCGTTGACCCAGCGCGCCACCGGGAAAATAAGTACGCTCGAACTTGGCGTTCACGACGGCAACCGGGTCAGTCGTTATATCGTCGCTTTCGGCAAAATTTCGCCCTTGCAGCAACGGGATACCCAGCGTCCTGAAATAGCCTTGCGTCACCACGGTGGCAAAGGCGCTGGTCTCGACGCGTTCGCCACCTGCCTCGACCAACATCGGCAGCAATCCATAGAGCGGGTCGCGCAAGAGCGGCGCACCCGCGATGGCGGACACCTCCACCTCCGGCAACGCGTCGATCTCCGCCAGCAGGCGATCGGTGAACGCAATGCCCTGCGCTTCGGTGGGATAGGACGCATTCAACTGAAAGTTGGCGGTCGACACCTGCGCCACATCATAGCCAGGGTACTGTGCAGAGAGACCTTGCAAACTGAGCATGAGCAGTGCGGCCGTCGTGAGCATGACGAAAGACAAGGCCAGCTGCAGCACCAGCAATGCTCGTCGCCTGCGCACACCCGATACCGAAGCCGTGACTTTATTGCCGCCTTCCTTGAGAGTTTGATTAATGTCCGTGCGCGCCGTTATTGCGACCAAGCCGCTGCCAAGACCCGCTATTAAAGCCACGGCAAACACCGGCATCACTATTTCGCTGACATTGATGTTGGCGGCCAGTGCCGTATGCACCACAGCGAAATCACTCAGAAGCCGCAGTACCGGCCATGCGATGAGCAACCCGAGAATGCCGCCAGCCATTGCGTAAACCAGGCTTTCGCCAAGCAATTGTCCGAGCAGGCGCGCAGGACTGGCGCCTATCGCCTCCCGCACCGCCAGCTCCTGGCTGCGCAGGCTCAGCCGCACCAGGTAAAGACTGGCCACATTGGCGCAGGCGATCAGCAGCATCAGCAAGCTCAAGCCATACAACAAGGAAAGCAGCACGCCGCTGTCGCCGCGCAGCAGCGTTTGCAGGCTGTGTACGGCAACCCGGTAATCCGCG
>JAIRJU010000286.1 GCA_031260485.1 Pseudomonadales bacterium
AGCGGCGGCTTCAGAGCCCGCCTGCCCGCCTCTCCTCAAGCCACCGTGGCCTTCGACATCCGCTTTCAATTACGCGGCCACGATTCGCTGGGCATAGCGCCGGGGGCGCAAGACACACAATGGCAGGCGTCTTCCACTTGGCCCAACCCGAGTTTTCTGGGCGATTTTTTGCCAGACTCACGCCGCGTGGACGCACAGGGCTTTGAGGCAAACTGGCACATTGGCAATCTCGCGCTCAATCGCCCCACGGTGTCGGTTGGTGAGCAGTACCTGGGCGAGAGCGCCGAGGTAAAGGTGGCCTTGCTCGATACGGTGGATTTTTACAGCAAGGTCAGCCGCGCCACCAAGTATGGCTTTCTCTTCATCGGCTTCACCTTCGTTGCGCTCTTGATGTTCGACATTCTGCGCGGCGCCAGCATTCCAGGGCCTGCGTATTTACTGGTAGGCGTAGGGCTGATTCTGTTTTTCGTACTGCTGTTGGCTTTCGCCGAAATCATTGGCTTCGCGCCCGCCTATCTCATCGCCAGCACGGCCATGGTCGCGCTGCTGTCGTGTTACGCCGCCGCGATTTTGCGTAGCTGGCGGCGCGGGGGTATCGTCGCCGCGCTGCTGTCCAGCCTTTATGCGGTGCTGTATGTGCTGCTGAACCTCGAGGCGTGGTCGCTGCTGATCGGCTCGCTGCTGATTTTCGCCGCGCTGGCCGCTGTGATGTATTTCACCCGCAATGTGGATTGGCGCCGGGTGCAGGAAAACGAAAGCGTGGAGGCTGCCGCTGCGCTTCGCTGAAAGGGACGCCCAAGGGTAGCTATCACCGGGAGCCGCAATCCTGCATTTGCGCCAGTTGCTGTGTCATTTGCGCCGTTGCCGCCGTAACGCACAGAGCTTGTGCCGTTGCGCGCATCGAGCCTTCTCCCCATTGCTCCAATGCGGAGCTTGCACAGGATTGATCACGCGCTTGCATCCAACTGGCGATCTCGGCTGCAACGGTATCTCGGCATTGCGGCAGGCTCTGCGCCTGCTCCGCGAGCGCCCTCCGCAATACCTGCTCAGCCGCAATTTGGTCACGCCAGGCGCAAAAATACAGGCTCTGTTGATTGGCGTCGCAGTCAGCCAGCAAGGCATCGAGTTCAACTGCGGGCAAACCGCTTTTCTGCGCAAGCTCGTCAAGCGCGGCCGCTGCGCTCTGAGTGTCTGCCGCAGTGTGCTCCGCTTCTGTAGTAACTGCTTCCACAGTCGCCCCCAAGCCTGTGCTTGTGGCATTGCTTTGCGCAACGACTGGCGAGACGGTCACTACTAGCGAGCTAACGAACAAGATTTTTGACCAATTGCTGTGTTTCATTTGAGCCTCAACTCTTATGTGGATGGCCTCAGCGCGGTAGGCTGAGTTGTTAAACCCAGCTTTCATCGACCGCTAGACATTTCGGCCTGCTGTGAAAATAGCCATGTAAAAGATTTCTCAGTCGCTTCTTAAGGCCACGGCTGGCTTTGCATATGCGAATTTAATTGATGTGGCAGCGGCCGTTGCCCAAGCAAAGATCAGTACGACTAGGGCGCTCAATGCAAAGAACAGTGGATTTAATGAAACATGATGAAGAAACCGATCCAGCCATCTGGTGAGAATGTAGAAAGCTATGGGCCATGCGATCAAGATTGCGATAACTAGTAATTTGTTGAAGCTGCCATTCAACAGCAGTAGGACGGACAAGCTGCTGCTTCCAAGAATTTTTCGTATGCCTATTTCCTTCGTTCGCCTATATGAATTGAAAGAGGCGAGCCCATATAGCCCAAGGATGGAAATCAGCATGGCGAAAATTGAGAAGAAATTTAACAGCGAATTTTGTCTAATTTCAGATGTATAAACCGAATCAGATTTCTGGCTCAGTGGAAAAACATTCACAGGAGAATCTGGCATGAAGGTTCTCCATGTGTTCCGGATATGGTCCAGGCTTGCAGGTAGTGAATTTGGGTCTACTACCAACGCCGCATGGACCAACGTAGGTAGTGCCCCCCACTTTTGATTGCGCGACACGACGAAGGTCATAGGTTTAATATTCACCCGGACAGACTCAAAAAAGCTATTTTTCGCAACCCCAACAATGGCCCCCGACACGGGTATGTTGGAGGAGTCAACGAGTTGAAATGGCTGTCCAACGGCTTCTTGTGGGGTCCACCCGTACAGTTTCGCAGTAGCCTCATTGATTATGAAATTAGCAGTCTCAACACCACTGGCTTCGAGGGGGATCGCTAATTCATCTCCCGGAAAATTACGTGAAAAGGGGCGCCCTGCAGAAATTTCAATTGCATAAGTCTCAAAAAAATCATAGTCGACGGTCATCACTGAGGTGCTATGGCGATTTGAATCGCTTTGCGTTCCTGACGTGAAGGAATTGATGAGGCTGTCAAATGGCAAAAGATTCGAAGCAGAAATGCTACTAATGCCAGAATGTCCAAGTAGTTCGTTTTTCATCGCGGGCCATTCGTTGCCAAGCCCAACGGTAGGTGGTCCAGAGAGGATTAGGATATTGTCACTCTTAAATCCCACGTTGAAATTTTGCATGAACTGAATTTGTGAGATGACGATTAATGTACAGGTAATGAGCACAACAGACGCTGAAAACTGAAAAATAATCAGAAAATTTTGTAATTTAGCAGGATGTAGTCCATCTTTTGTCCAGCCTTTTCGTAATACATCAATAGGATTGAACGAGGATAAATAGAATGCCGGGTACAGTCCCGAAAAGAGGGTAACGAAAATAAAAAGAAGCACAACATTGAGATGAATATTGGAGCCATACAGCCCGCCAACGTCCAAGGATATACCAAAAAAATTTTCAAAATAGGGTAAAGTGAGGAACATCAGTTCCCAGCCTATAACCATAGCAATTGCAGTCAACAGCATAGATTCGAATAAAAATTGCGTCCGAAGTTGGCCTTTCGAGGCTCCAAGGGTCTTACGTATACCAATCTCTTTCAGACGAACAACTGACAGGCTAGTGGTGAGATTGATAAAATTTACACACGCGATCGCCAGCACACCGAAAGCAATGAAGCCGAACGTCAGAAGTTGAGGGATGTTGGCTGGTTCGGATAACTCATTTGAACCTGACGGATACAAATGGATGTCTTTGACATTGATCATGCGCATGACGCTAGGAGTTGAAGAGTCCTCTTCTATGTGGCGAGAGACAAAGGCAGGAAGTTGCCCTTCAACATAGGCATGATCATTAGCATTATTAAGCAGGACATACGTATGAAATATGTTGTTGTCCCAATTTGATAAGAATGCACCTCTGAGAACAGGCTCCAACGTTTTGAGTGAAACGAAAGCAGAAGCCTTCAAATGCGTGTTATTGGGTAAATCCTCGATCACACCAGAGACCCTAAAAGGGGCGCTGTTTTCAAAGATAAGTGTCTGGCCTAGTGGATCGTCAGTACCGAAATATTTCTTTGCCAAAGTCGATGTGAGAACAATAGTAGAGGGTTCGCTAAGCGCAGTGAGTGGGTCCCCGGCAATCCAATTAAATATGAATATTTCAAAAATTGAATTATCAACAAACTGAATAGAATCTTCGTAGTAAGCTGACTCATCCTTCTTGAGCAACGCGCGGCTCGAGAACAGGCGCGCCGCAGCCTTAACTTCAGGAAAGTCGCTCTTGAGAAGCTCGGCTACCAACGGCGCATTAGTGGCTAGCGGAGTGATAGATTCACCTCCGTTTGCTTTTATCTCTCTCGATACTCTGAATATCCGATCATTGTTTTGGTACTGGCGGTCATAACTTAGCTGGCTCAAGATATAGATTGAAATCAGTAAGGTACATGCTAGACCTAGCGAAAGTCCGATAACATTCAAGATAGAAAACAGCTTGTAGCGTGCAATCTGGACGAAGGCATTTTTCAAGAGCTTCATAAACATTGGCAAATCCTTACAGATAGTTCAGTCCAATCAGGCAGCCGCTTCGAGCAGCACTAAAGCGAAAAATAGTATCTCCGGCCACTCATATCTCAACGAAACCGCAGATTCTCACGCCTCAACTCGCCGACGGATTTCACACCCATCAGTTTCATGCCGCGCTCGATTTCGGCGCGCAGTTGCCCCAGTGCGCGTTCGACCCCTGGTTGCCCTGCTGCTGCCAGTGCATAGAGATAGAGGCGTCCGCCGGAACAGGCCTTGGCGCCGAGCGATAGTGCCTTGAGCACGTGGGTGCCGCGTTGAATGCCGCCTTCGCAGATTACATCGAGCTTGTCGCCCACGGCGTCCACGATTTCGGCCAACTGATCAAACGGCGCGCGTGAGCCATCGAGCTGACGCCCGCCGTGGTTCGATACCATGATGCCGGTGCAGCCGATGTCCACGGCGCGCCGCGCGTCTGCCACGCTCATCACGCCTTTGAGTGCGAACTGACCGTTCCATTTCGCGCGCAGCGCTTCAGCATCTTTCCAGCTCATGCTCTGATCCAGCATTTTGGCGAAATAGCTGCCGATGGAGGTGGCGAGGCTCGATCCTTCGCTGACGTGCGTGGAGAGGTGCGGCAAATCGAACTTGGGATGCGTGAAATAATTCCAGGCCCAGCCGGGGCGCAGGGCGAAGCTGAGCAGGCTCGCTGGCGTCAGCCGTGGCGGCGAGGTGAAGCCGGTGCGTAAATCGCGTTCGCGGTTGCCGCCGGTGATGGTGTCCACGGTCAGCGCCAGCACGTCGAAATTGGCGGCGCGGGCGCGTTCCATCAGGCTGTCGTTGAGGCCGCGGTCTTTATGAAAGTAGAACTGAAACATTTTTGGCGTGTCGATCATGGCGCCGATTTCTTCGACGCTGACCGTGCCCAGCGAAGATACGCCAAACATGGTGCCGAACTTTTGCGCCGCGCGCGCTACCGCACGTTCGCCGTCAGGATGAAACAGACGCTGCAAGGCCGTGGGTGCGCAATAGAGCGGCAGCGCCAGCTTTTTGCCGAACACCGTTACCGACAGATCCACATCCTCGACACCCGCCAGGATATTGGGCACCAGGTCTACGCTGTCGTAGGCGCTACTGTTGCGGCGGTAGGTGATTTCGTCGTCAGCGGCGCCATCGATGTAATGAAAAATCGGATAAGGCAGGCGCTGTTTGGCCAGCCGGCGAAAGTCCTGAAAATTGTGGCAGTGCGAGAGTTTCATAGCGACTCGAAATCTACAGTATTGCCTTCCCCGCACGCGGGGAGGATGGGGTGGGGGGAGCCAACATCACAGCGTATGCGTCGGCAACTCTTGCGTGGAAACCCGCGCCAGATGCCGTTCGATCTTGTCGCGCACGGGCGTGTCGCGTTCATTGAAACGCAGGCCGATGCCCTGTGCGCGGCCATTTTGCGCATGAGCCGGCGTCAGCCACACCACGGTACCGCTAAACGGCAGATGTTCGGGCTCATCCAAGAGATCAAGCAGCACGCACACCTGCTCGCCAAGTTCATAGTCATGCGTGGTGGGAATGAAGAGGGCGCCATGATCGACAAAGGGCATATACGCCGCGTGCAGCGCCTGGGGTTCACGAATGTCGATGGTGAGAATGCCGTGCGTGCTCGAATTCATTGCCGTGCCTCCTGTTTCCCTGCTCCATTTGGGTTATGGCGGAGTAAACCCCGCCCTATCTTGACGTTTTACGCAGCCGCTCGCGCAGTTTCACCCAGCCGCCGAACAGCGCTTCCAGCATCAGGAGCGCGTTGGCGTTGTTCGGCGCCAGCGCCACCTTGTAGGCGGCCTGCACTTGCTGTTGATAGCCATGCAGCAGCCGCACCAGCGCCGTGGCGGAGTCCATGGCACGCAAGCGTTCCAACAGCGGCGCCAGTTCCGCATCGAGGGCAAGCCCCGCCTGCACGGTGCGCAACAAGCGCTGGCACACGCTCAGCAAGGTCTCAATGCTAGTCTGAACGGCGAATTTTTCACATATTTTTGCGGCCTGAATCGGTGTCACTGTGGCGGTAAGCAAGGCTGTGAGTTGTGCCAGTACAGCCTCTTGCGTGGCCAGCGTGTCATTCTCGGCCAAGGCGAGCGCATTGAGCGGCGCGCCCTTGGCCTTGCTCAGGAGCCGTTCGGGATCGCTCGCGCCTTGCGCGCGCAGCCAGGCAAGCGCTTGCATCGGTTCGGGCAGAGTGAAGGTCAATTGCTGACAGCGGCTGCGCAGCGTCGGCAGAAGTTGCGCACTTTGGTGGCTGACCAGCAGCAGCACGGTGGCGGGCGGCGGCTCTTCCAGAATCTTGAGCAGCGCGTTGGCGGCGTTGAGGTTCATGGCCTCGGCTGGCGCCACTACCAGCACTTTGATGCCGCGCTGACTGGTGTTGTGGGCGAAGTCGATCAGCTCGCGGATCTGTCCTACTGTCAGTTGTTTTTTTTCTGGCTGCAACAGCAGCCAATCAGGATGTGTGCCGACCTCGAACAGGTGGCAGTCCTGGCATTGGCCACAAGCGCCCTCTGGCGTCGGCGCCTTGCAATACAGCCAGCGCGCCAGTTCCCGCACGAAATGCAGTTTGCCAAGGCCAGCGGGGCCTGCGATCAGCCAGGCATGGCCCAAACGCCCCTGTTCACGCAGTTGACGCAGGCGCGCGAACGGCGCTTCACACCAAGGCAACAGCGACATCAGCGGCTGTCCTTCGGCAAACGGTCCTTTGGCAAACGGTCCTTCGGCAAGCGCAGGGCCAGCCACTGTGCCACCGCGCTCAAGAGCGCGGCGCTGACGATTTCCACCGGCGGGGTCGCATCGATCAAAAGATGCGTGTCGGGCGAGCGCAGCGCCAATGCGCGGAAACCCTCGTGCACGCGCGTTTGGTAGGCAAGGCCCTTTTTCTCGAAACGATCCTCGCTGCCGCCACGCCGCACCGTGCGCGCCAAGGCCACCGCGGGATCGAGATCGAGCACGATGGTGAGATCAGGTGCGAAATCACCGACCACCAGCGCATGAACCTGCTCCACTACCTCAAGACCAAGACCGCCAGCCACTCCTTGAAAAGCGCGGGAAGAATCCGCGAAACGATCGCTCACCACCCAGCGCCCTGCTTCCAGCGCCGGCCAGATGGTTTGCGTCAAATGGCTGCGCCGTGCCGCGTAAACCAACAGCAATTCGCTCAGCGTGTCCCAGCGCGCGGCTTCGCCTGTCACCAGCAGTTGGCGGATTTCCTCCGCGCCTGGTGAACCGCCCGGCTCGCGCGTGTGCAGCACGTCGAGGCGCAAGGAGCGCAACCACGTCACCAAGGCACGGCTTTGCCCGCTTTTACCGGCGCCGTCGATGCCTTCCACGGCGATGAAACAGCCACGTTGCCGCGCTTCGTTCACGTTCAACGCCCTCCTTGTTGATAGCGCCGCACGGCGTCGTTGTGCTCTTGCAAGGTTGTCGAAAACTGATGGCTGCCATCGCCTTTGGACACAAAAAATAGCGCGGTGGTGTCATCGGGATGCGCGCTGGCGAGCAGCGCGGCGCGGCCCGGCAAGGCGATCGGCGTTGGCGGCAAGCCTTCGCGGGTGTAGGTGTTCCAGGGCGTGTCGCGTTGCAGTTGGGCGCGGGTGAGGTTGCCATCGAAGCTCGAGCCCAACCCGTAGATCACGGTAGGGTCGGTCTGCAAGCGCATCCCTTGTTGCAGGCGGCGCACGAACACGCCGGCAATCTGTGGCCGCTCAGTGGCAAGGCCGGTTTCCTTTTCGATGATCGAGGCCATGGTGAGCAGGTCGTAATCACTGGCATAGGGCAAGCCCACATCGCGCGCCGCCCAGGCTTGCGCCAGTTCCTTGCTCATCAACTCGTGCGCCTGCTTGAGCAGGTCCAGATCGCTGGCGCCGCGCACGAAGCTGTAGGTGTCGGGGAAAAACTCACCTTCGCCGGTATTGGCGAGGCCGAGCGTTTGCCGCAGGTCTTCGACATCGTGCAGGGTCACTTTCACCGCGTCGTTGTGCTGAATTTCGGCCAGCGCCTGGGCGAGCGTCCAGCCTTCGAGCAGGCGCACGTGGTGGTACAGCACCTCGCCGCTCGCCAGTTTGTGCAGCAAGGTGCGGCCATTGAGGCTGCGCTGCAACAGGTATTCGCCCGCCTGTAGCCGTACCGCGCCCTGGTTGAAACGGGCGTACAGGCGCAAATCGAGCGCGCTGGGAATCACGCCTTGTGTTTGCAACTGATCGAGCACCCGCGTGAGGTTGCTGCCCTGCTCCACGTTCAGCACGTAGTCACCGCTGAGCCGCAGCGGTGTTTCCACGTAGCGGTAGTGCAGCACGATGCGCCCGAACGCTGTCAGCGCCAGCAGCGCGACGAGAAAACCGGCGATGAGCAGAATTTTTGTCTTCATGCCCCCAGCAACTCCTGGACTACACTTTGCGCCGCCGCGCACAGCGCGCCTTTGGCATAAGCGCGCTCCTGGCCCGCATAATCTCGCAGTAAACGCACCGGCATCACGCCGGCGACGCTATTGCAGAAACACAGTTCCTCGGCGGCGAACACTTCATCCAGCGTGACTGGCCGCACCTGCAAGCGCTCACCCCAGCGCCGCAAGAGGTGCTGGCGCAGCACGCCCGCGATACCGCAGTGGCGCAGGTCCGGCGTCAGCCAGTGGCCCTTGTGCGCCAACAGCAGATTGCTGCGCGTGCCTTCGATGGCGTCTCCCGCCGCTGTCAGCATCAGCCCTTCGTGAAAGCTGTCATCCGGCCATTCCTGACTGGCCAGCACCTGTTCCAGGCGGTTGAGGTGTTTCAGCCCGGCCAAGGCCGCTTGCGGCGCCAGCGTCTGGCGGCACAGGAAGGCTTTGATGCCCGCCGCTGGCAAGGTGGGCGGCGGCGGGTGCAAGCTGAGAATGCGGGTGGGCACCAAGCCTGCACTTGGCCGGTAGCCGCGGCCGCCCTGGCCGCGCGTGCAGAGAATTTTCAGTACCGCATCGTGCGGGTTGAAGAGTGAAAAAAGCTTTTCTAAATCTGAGGTTATTGTATTTATTTCAAGTGAAATATGAAGTTTTTGCAGCCCTAGCGCAAGCCGCTCCAGGTGCGCCTCGAGCAAGAACGGACGGCCTGCGCGCAGCAAGATTGTTTCAAACAGGCCGTCACCGAAGGCAAGGCCGCGGTCGCTCACGGGCAAATGTGCGCCGGGTTCGCCGTTGATGAGAATCTGCTCGCTCATATCCATTCGCGTTCAAAGTAATGACTGCTACCCTCTCCCACTTCTTTGTTCTCTTCCCCGCAAGCGCAGGAAGGCGCGCATCAAATCCGCCGGAACACCAGCGAGCCGTTGGTGCCCCCGAAGCCGAAGGAATTGCTGAGCACCACGTCCATTTTCAGATCGCGCGCCGTGTTGGGCACGTAGTCGAGATCACAGCCTTCGCCCGGCGTATGGTGATTGATGGTAGGCGGCGCCACCTGATTGACCAAGGACAGCACACTGAAAATGGCCTCCACCGCGCCCGAAGCGCCCAGCAGATGCCCCACCATCGACTTGGTGGAACTGACCGCCAGCTTGTCGGCATGGCTGCCGAAAACGCGGCGCACGGCGCGGGTTTCGGCCAGATCGCCCGCGAGTGTCGAGGTGCCATGCGCATTGATGTAGGCCACCGCATCCGGGGCGATGCCCGCATCGCGCAGCGCGTTCGCCATGCAGGCCGCGGCGCCGCGGCCATCTTCTGGCGGCGAGGTGATGTGAAAGGCATCACCGCTCATGCCGAAGCCAGCCAGCTCCGCGTAGATGCGCGCGCCGCGTTTGCGCGCGGCGTCGTATTCTTCCAGCACCATCATGCCGGCGCCGTCGCTGAGCACGAAGCCATCGCGGCCCGCGTCCCAAGGGCGGCTGGCGCTCGCGGGATCGTCATTGCGGGTCGATAGGGCGCGGGCCGCGCAGAAGCCGCCCAGACCCACCGGCGACGCCGCCATTTCGGAACCGCCCACCACCATGGCGTCGGCATCGCCATAGGCGATCATGCGCGCGGCCAGGCCGATGTTGTGCGTGCCCGTGGTGCAGGCGGTGGTCACCGCGATGTTGGGGCCTTGAAAATTGAACATGATGGACAAGGTGCCGGAGATCATGTTGATGATCGAGCCCGGCACGAAAAACGGGGAAATCTTGCGCGGACCGGCGCTGTCGATGGTATGGACGGTATTCTCGATGGAGCTGATGCCGCCGATGCCCGAGCCCGAGGCCACGCCGATGCGCAGCGGATCGTAATAAGCGCTCTCGAGAATGCCCGAATCGCGTACCGCCTGCACGCCGGCGGCCACGCCGTAATGCAGAAAAGCATCCAGACGGCGCGCTTCCTTGGGTTCGAGATAGGCGGTAATGTCGAAATCGCGGATCGAGCCGCCAAAGCGTGTGGTATAGGCGCTGACATCAAAATGCGTGATCGGCGCGATACCGCTCTTGCCCGCGCACAAGAGCGCCCAAGTCTGCGCCACCGTATTGCCCAGGGGAGTCAAGACGCCCATGCCGGTGATGACGACTCTTCTGCGCGACAAGGTCATTTCTCCACGATAAAGCCTGCGATGTGGCGGCAAGTTGCTATAGAGCCAATAAAAAAGCTACTCATAAAAGAGCTACTCGGGACGAGATCCTGAGTAGCTCTTCGCTTGGTTGGGTAGGCGCTTGGGTGGGCAGGGCCGGAAGGCTCAGGCCAACGCTGCAACTCGCGCGCGGCGCATCAGAGGTGCCGGTTGATGTAGTCGATCGCCAACTGGACAGTGGTGATTTTTTCGGCTTCCTCGTCGGGAATCTCGGTTTCAAATTCTTCTTCCAGCGCCATGACCAACTCGACGGTATCGAGAGAGTCGGCGCCGAGGTCTTCGACAAACGCAGCGGAGTTCTTTACTTCTTCTTCTTTGACGCCGAGCTGCTCGGCGACAATCTTCTTCACTCGTTCTTCAATGCTACTCATATGCTTTAAGGGCTCCTGGGTTGAGTACAAGATGATAATCGAATTCTGTCGTGGTGCTAATGGGGCGGATTATGCCATATACATTCCGCCGTTTGCATGGATAGTTTCGCCGGTGATGTAAGCCGCCTCCATCGAGGCCAAAAAACCCGCCACGGCGGCGATCTCCTCGGCCTGACCATAACGCCCAAGTGGTATCTTGCTCAAGAGCAATTTGGCGTGCTCTTCCGGCAGATCGCGCGTCATGTCGGTGTCGATGAAGCCCGGCGCGATGCAGTTGACGGTGATGCCGCGCGAGCCGACTTCAAGCGCCAGCGCGCGCGAATAGCCCTCGATGCCCGCCTTCGACGCCGCGTAATTGGCCTGACCCAGGTTACCGCTGGAGCCTACCACGGAACTGATGCTGATGATGCGGCCCCAGCGCGCCTTCATCATGCCGCGCACCACGGCGCGGGTCATGCGGAAGACGGAACTGAGATTGGTGTTGATGACACTCTCCCATTCTTCGTCCTTCATGCGCAGCAGCAGGTTGTCGCGCGTGATGCCGGCATTGTTCACCAGGATCTCCACGCTGCCGAACTGCTCCTGGATCTCCTGGCACACCGCGGCGACAGAAGCTTCCACGCCGACATCCAGCACCAAGCCCTTGCCCTTGACGCCAGCCTCGCTCAAATAAGCACTGATCTCTGCTGCGCCGTCTGCGCGGGTGGCGGTGCCAATGACGCAGGCGCCACGCCGCCCCAGTTCCAAGGCGATGGCCTTGCCGATACCGCGGGTGGCGCCGGTGACAAGCGCCAGTTTGTTGACGATGCTCATGCTAGATTCTCATTTAATTTATTCTTTCAATTTATTGTTTTTAATAGAATTATTTTATACATCCAAAGCCGCAGCAAGGCTGGCGGCATCGTTCACCGAGGCGATCGCCATGTCGGGCTGAATGCGCTTGTTGAAACCCGCCAAGACTTTGCCAGGGCCAAGCTCCAAGACGCGCGTGATGCCGCGCGCCGCCAAGGCATTCACCGTGCCCACCCAGGGCACTGGCGCATAAATCTGCGTGACCAACTTCTGGCGGATCAATTGCGGGTCCGTACAAGGCTCGATGCCGACATTGTGCAACACGGCAATCTCGGGCGCACGCAGTTCAACCTTGGCCAGCGCCTCGGCGAAGCGTTCCGCGGCGGGCCGCATCAAAGGCGAATGAAATGGCGCGCTGACCGGAAACGGCAGCGCGCGCTTGGCGCCAGCGGCTTTGCACGCCTCGATGGCGCGGTTCACCGCCGCCACATGGCCGGAAATGACCACCTGCCCCGGCGAGTTGAAGTTCACCGCTGCCACCACCTCGTCGCCACTGGCGCTCGCGCACGCGGCCACCACGGCCTCATCTTCGAGGCCGATGATCGCCACCATGCTGCCCGTGCCAAGCGGCACCGCGCTCTGCATAAACTTGCCGCGCTGCTCTACCAAAGCCACGGCAGCGCGGAACGCCAGCGCACCCGCCGCCACCAGTGCCGAATATTCCCCGAGGCTATGCCCGGCCAAGAGTGCCGGCACTGCTCCGCCCTGCTCGCGCCAAAGGCGCCACAGAGCCACAGAGCCGGTGAGCACCACAGGCTGGGTGATGTGCGTGAGCGCCAGTTCCTCGGCGGGGCCATTTTGGACCAATTGCCACAAATCATAACCCAACGCTTCAGAGGCTGCGTCGAAAGTGGCGCCTACCACCGGATGCGCGGCAGCCAGTTCCGCCAGCATTCCTACGTGCTGGGAACCCTGGCCGGGGAAAATCATGGCGAGCGAGCGCGAGGTCATGGGGCACATCCTCCGTCGGATGCAATCAGGCATAAATCGGTGAAATTGGCGTAAGGGCCTTGCCTGCAAGGCTCCCTGCAGAATGCTAGAGGGGGCATAGAGGGGGGCAGAGATCGGCAATACATTCGTATGATCGGGTAGGCTGGATTAGCGTAGCCCCTAATGCTCAAGGCTAAGCGGCGGCGAAGCCGTCCGCCTTGAGTGCATATTAGGCACTGTGCCCCCAAAGTCTGGCTACGATTGTGCCCGCGACAAAGGCAGGACCAGTAAAGAGGGTAATACTATTGATGACAGCTACTTCACCTTCACCAAGTAGTAGGCAACCCCATGCCAACGATATGAGTGAGCAAAGTAAGCCAGTGCCCAAATATCTTGGCCAAGAATGAATGAGCTGACGAAATGGCCCTACGATTAAACCTGAAACTACCGCCGGGATCAGACCAAGAAGATAAGCCCATGGCAAGTAAGTTACTCCGATGAAAAAAACCTCTCCAGGTTTTCCGATATCAGTAATGAAAAGAAAACCCCAAAACGGGATTGCACCAAAAAGCGGCCCCAGCCCGCCGAACCACAAGGCACCATGAAGCATTTCTTTGATTTTCATTATTATCTGAGCCTCTAAGGCTGGGTTACGCTACGCGAACCCAGCCTTAGCCGTGCCGTGTATTTTGGAAAAATCAATAGAAGAGGAAAATCAATCTTTGTTGATCTGCACGACCTGGCGGCCACGGTAGAAACCGTCGGGCGTCATGTGGTGGCGGCGATGACGTTCGCCAGTTTCGTTGTCGGTGGACAGCGTGGCGGCGGTCAGGGCGTCGTGGGCGCGGCGCATGTCGCGCTTGGAGCGGGTTTTGCGGTTCTGTTGCACGGCCATGGTGGCATCTCCTGTCGGGCGAATCGTGAGGATTCGGCAATTCTTGACTCAATTCAATTTAATTCGATTTAATTCAATGTCATTCAGCGCGGATCGCCGGTGCGTTTGAGCGTGGCCAGCACCGCGAAGGGATGCACCACGCTCTCTTGCACCGCGTGCTCACGCTGATAGGCGTTGAGCACTGCGCTGCAATCCGCTGCCGCGTGCAGCGGCACCAGCGGCAGGCTCAGCAGCAGTTCGTCCTCGATCACGGCCAGAACGTCCAAGCCTTGCTCGGGGTCCATGACCAGCGCATCGAGCGCGGCATCTTCGCCTTGCAGAGCTTTCACCGCCGCTTCGCTCTCCAGCACCAGCAGCGCGAGTTCACAATCGAGTTTGAGCGGCAACGCTTCCATGCAGCGCTGACAATTCACGCGAACCTCGGTGTGCAGCGAACCGCTCAACCTGGGCCGCTGTTCCTCGTCATGACCGAAATGCAGATCCACCGCCACCGCGCCCTCGGTATCGAGCAAGGAGGCGGCAAAACGATGCAGTTTGGATAGAGGCAGCGTCGCTGTGACGGACCCGTTTCGCGCGAACAGCTTGAGGGCATCGAGGTGTTCTGGGAAGGGGTCTGACGACATGGGCGCGCATCTTAGTGAGGCCACGGCGCCTTGTCAAAGGAAATTTCCGGCTTTTGCGGCGGAACTGTTTGATTTGCTTCTGAATTTGCGCTGGCGTGCGGCAGCGCTTTCAGCGCTCGACGCCCGGCAGCAGCGGCACGAAACTCACCGCTTCAAGACTGGCCTGTAGCAATGTGTCGCCGCGCTTTTGGTAGACCTTGAGCACCTGCTGCCGCTGGCCCTCTGGCAGCACCAGCACGCCGCCATCGCTGAGTTGTTTCACCAAGGCCTCGGGCAACTTGGGCGCGGCGGCGGTGACAAGAATGCCGTCGAACGGCGCTTCCAGTTCCCAGCCCAGATAGCCATCGCCACATTTGAGCGTGACATTGACCACCTCGAGCGCACGCAAACGTTGACGGGCGCGTTCCAAGAGCGGCGCAATGCGCTCGATGCTCAACACATGCCGTGTCAGCGCTGCCAGCACGGCGGTTTGATAGCCGCAGCCGGTGCCGATTTCCAGCACTTTGGCGTTATCGGGCATTCCCGCCAGCAAGAGTTCGGTCATGCGCGCCACGATGTAGGGCTGGGAGATGGTCTGGTTGAAGGCGATCGGCAAGGCGGCGTCTTCGTAAGCGCGCTGGGCGAAGGCTTCGTCCACGAACACATGGCGCGGCACGTGCAGCATGGCGTCCAGTACCCGCAGATTGCGGATGCCTTGATCACCCAGGCGCTGCACCATGCGCTCGCGCGTGCGTGGCGAGGTCATGCCGATGCCTTGGTGATGTGGGCCGCTCATAGCGTCTCTTGCGCCCCGTGCAGCAACGCCGGCAAATCGAAACCGGCAGTCAGCGCGCCGAACACCGATGCCATGCGCTGCGAGGCTTCGGCGCTCGCCATGTCCGCGTGCAGCGGCGTTACCGACACAAAACCCTGTTCCACCGCGTGGAAGTCTGTGCCGGGCACGCGCTCCACCGGCCCGCCAGCGCGGCCAATCCAGTACAGCGTCTTGCCGCGCGGATTGCGCACGCCGATCGGATTTTCGCCCTTGAGGCGCTGGCCCAGCGTGGTGAGGCGGATGCCCTTGATCGCGGCGGCGGGCAGATCGGGAATATTGACATTGAGCACTGTGCGCGGCGGCAGGTCGATCTGCTCCAGCACCTGTAGCAAATAGCGCCCCACCAGCGCCGCCTGCGCAAAGGTGGCCAGCGTGGGCACGCCGTAGTCATTGACCGCCAGCGACAAGGCCATGGCGGGTTTGCGCAAGAAGCGGCCTTCCATCGCGGCGGCGACAGTGCCGGAATACAGCACGTCGTCGCCCAGATTGGCGCCGTAATTGATGCCCGAAATCACCCGCGTGGGCTCCGGCATGAAAATGCCCGCGGTGCCGAGATGGATGCAGTCGGTCGGGGTGCCGTCCACGGCGATGCGTGCGGCATCGAGATGCGTTGCCTGCAAGGGGCGATCGAGCGTTAGCGAATTGCTGACGCCGGAGCGATCGCGGTCAGGCGCGATCACCATCAGCGCGTAATGCTCGCGCAAGGCCAAGCGCAGCGCTTCGAGGCCGGGGGCATGGATGCCATCGTCGTTGGACAACAAAAGGTTTGTCACGGGTTTGCACGGGGTCACTCCCCGCCCTCCTCATCGCAATGGGTGGCCACGGCGGCTGTGTCGACGATTTCCCGCAGCACGGCGGTGGCATAGGCGCCGCTGCTCAACTCGAATTGCAGGTGCAGTTGCTCGCCTTCCAGCGCATGGCGCAGATTTCTCACCGCCACGCGCAGCGGACGCCGCGCTTGTTCCAAGTCGGCACGGAGCAGCCCGGCGCACAGCCACTCATGTTGGTTCATGATGTTTTGTTCCAGAATAAGCGCCTCTGCGCTTACGGCCAGCGCGCCCTTTCCCCACAAGGGCCCGGTGGGATGAATGTCGAGCCGCGCCAGACGTTCTTGCAATTCATCTGCTGTGGCGGCGCTGGCGGCAAACTGCCGCGAAGTGCCATCCAGATTGAGGCTATCGCCGTCCAGCAGCGTGTTCCAAGTGCCGCGCCGCACCCGTTCCGCCAGCACGGCATTGAACAGGAAAGCCCGCGCCGTCGACAACAGCAAACCGCGCAACGTGCGTGACGACGGCGCCGCGCCGCCTGCCTGCCACCAGGCGTGCAAGGCGCGCAGATTGCCGCCGTCATGGCCGAAACGCTGCACGCCGAAATAATTCGGCACGCCTTCGCGCGCGATGTGATCGAGATGCTCGGCCAAGTGGCAGGTATCGCCGTGCAGAGAACGCACGGTCAACACAAAATGATTACCGCGATGGCTGCCACGCTGTAGCTTGCGGCTATTTTTCAGCGCCTGTAACACCCGCAATCCTGGCGGTAGCGGTGGCAGATCGTGGCTGTCGCGTTTGCTGCCTACGTGCAGACTGAACCATTGCGTCGTCAGCGCCTGACGATCCTTGAGCCCGGCATAGTGTACGTCGCGCGGCGCCAGCTTGAAGGCGCGGGCCAGGCGTTGCTGCGCCTCTGGCGTGGTCAACCCGCGCTTTTCCACTTCCAGCCAAAGATGCTCGCCACTGCCATTGAGCGTGAAGCCCAGCACTTCGCGAACCTGAAAATCTTCGATTTGCTCACGAATACGGCCAGTGAGCGTGAGCGCAGCCCAGGCGCGCGGCCAGTCCTGTGCGTTCATGTGCGCTCCAGAAGCACCACGGCGTAACAGGCGATGCCTTCGCGGCGGCCAGTAAAACCCAGGCCCTCGGTGGTTGTCGCTTTGACGCTGACGCGCTCCACGCTGGTATCGAGCGCCTGCGCCAGCGTTTTGCGTATTGCGTCGATGTGAGGTGCGAATTTTGGCGCCTGCGCCACCAGGGTCAGGTCCGTATTGCCAAGCCGGTAGCCGCGCTCGCGCACCAGGCGCTGCACCTGGTGCAACAGCAGCACGCTGCTGATGCCGCGGTAACGGGGATCGCTGTCGGGAAAATGCTGGCCGATGTCACCCAGCGCCAGCGCGCCAAGCAGCGCATCGCATAGCGCATGGATCAACACATCGCCATCGGAGTGCGCGAGCAGCGGGCACTCATGGGCGATGCGCACACCGCCGATGGTGATGCAGGCATCCGCCGCTTTTGGCCCGAAGCGGTGTACGTCGTAGCCGTTGCCGATTTTTATGCTCATGCCATGCTCTCTCTCTCTCTCTCTCTCTCACCCTCACCCTCACCCTCACCCGCACGCGAGAGCGAGGATAACAGCAGCGCGGCCAGATGCAGATCTTCCGGGTAAGTCACTTTGAGATTGCTTGCCGCACCCGGCACGAGGCGAATACCGCCGCTGATACCGCTTTGCGTCGTCAGCCAGTATTCCACCGCGGCGGCTTCGTCTGTCACGGCGACGCCAGCGTCATGCGCGGCGTCCAGCGCGCGGCAGAGAACGCCATAGCGAAACATCTGGGGCGTGGCGGCGAGCCAGAGCCCTTCGCGCGCCACGGTGGCAGCAATCGTGCCCTGTGCCGTGGCGGCCTTGACGGTTTCACGCACCGGCGTTGCCAGGATGCCGCCATACGGCTCATCGTGCAAAATTTGCAACAAGCGTTCCAGATCAGATGCCCCAAGACAAGGACGCACCGCATCGTGCACCAGCACCCAATCCGCCTCATGCGCGTGTGTTTGCAGGGCACGCAGCGCGGCGCGCACGGAGGCGGCGCGGTCGGCACCGCCGGGAACTGTTGTCAGGCGTGTCAACAAAGTGCTGGAAAGCGCCGCCGCAACGGCGGGCCAATGCGGATCATCCGGCGCCAGCGCCAGCACGGTACGGGTGAATACCGGATGCGTCGCCACCCGCTCCAGCGTGTGCTGCAACAAGGGTTTGCCGAGCAGCGTCTGATATTGCTTGGGCAGCGTGGACTGCATCCGGCGGCCAGCGCCAGCGGCGGGCAGCACCAGAAAATGACGAGGATGCTCGCTGAAGGGATACGCGGCAGACATGCGCGGCTCAGGGCGCGGCAGAAGTCTGGCCGTCATCGGGGATCAGATAAAAGGTTTCGCCTTTCTTGATCAATCCGAGTTCATTGCGGGCACGTTCTTCGATGGAATCGAGCCCGTTGCGGAGATCGTTCACTTCCTGCAACAGCGCCTCATTGCGCTTTTGCAATTGCTGATTCGCGGCACGCTGCGCGGCAATTTCGCGGTCGAGCCGCTGAATGTCGGTGAGGCTGCCCTCCCCTCGCCAGAGTTTGGCTTGCAGCAGCGCGAGCAGAATGACCAGCGCCAGCAACAGTGTTTTCATCGGGTGAATTCAGCCCTGCCGCGGTAGGGCGCGGCCCCTTGCAGTTCTTCTTCGATCACCAAGAGGCGATTGTACTTGGCCACGCGGTCGGTGCGGCACAAGGAACCGGTCTTGATCTGGCCAGCGGCGGTGGCCACGGCAAGATCAGCGATCGTGGTGTCTTCGGTTTCGCCGGAACGGTGCGAGATCACCGCGGTATAACCTGCCTTGCGTGCCATGGCGATAGCGGCCAGCGTTTCGCTGAGCGAGCCGATCTGGTTGAACTTGATCAGAATCGAGTTGGCGATGCCTTCTTTGATGCCACGTTCCAAAATCTTGGTATTGGTAACAAAAAGATCATCGCCGACCAACTGCGCCTTGGCACCCAGCTTGTGCGTGAGCGCGGCCCAGCCGGCCCAATCGCTCTCGTGCATTCCGTCTTCGATGGACAGAATCGGGTACTGCGCACAAAGATCCGCGAGATAGTCGGCAAATTGCTCACTGTTGTACTTTTTGCCTTCACCGGCGAGATCGTACTTGCCATCCACATAGAATTCGGACGCCGCGCAATCGAGCGCGAGGCAGATGTCCTTGCCCGCGGTGAAACCGGCTTTGGCGATGGCCGCCATGATGGCGTCCAGCGCGGCGGCGTTGGAACTGAGGTTCGGCGCGAAGCCGCCTTCATCGCCCACCGCGGTGTTCAGCCCTTGCTGATGTAGCACCGATTTGAGCGCATGAAACACTTCGGCGCCGTAGCGCAGCGCTTCGCGGAAATTCGGTGCACCCACGGGTTGAATCATGAATTCCTGAATGTCGACATTGTTGTCGGCGTGCTCGCCGCCGTTGATGATGTTCATCATCGGCACCGGCATACTGAAGTGGCCCGCGGAACTATTGAGCGCGGCGATGTGTGCATAGAGCGGCTGGCCTTTGGCCTTGGCGGCGGCGTGCGCGGCGGCCAGCGAGGCCGCCAGGATGGCGTTGGCGCCCAGACGCGCCTTGTTTTCGGTGCCATCGAGCGCGATCAGCACCTGATCCAGTTCAGCCTGCGCCGCGGCATCGCGGCCCAGGAGGGCACTGCGAATTTCACCATTGACCGCGCCCACTGCCTTCAGCACCCCTTTGCCGCCGTAGCGTTTTGGGTCTTTGTCGCGCAACTCCAGCGCTTCGCGCGAGCCGGTGGAGGCGCCGGAAGGGGAGCACGCGGTGCCGTGGCTGCCGTCGGCCAGGAGCACATCGGCCTGAACGGTCGGATTGCCGCGGGAATCGAGTACTTCCCTGGCGCGAATGTCTACGATGCGGGTCATGGATTCATTCTCTTGATTCATGCAAATACAGGTCGTTCAAATACATCTCATTGAATGGCGATTTCTGGCTGTGACTTCACCAGATCATCGAGATCGCGCACTTGGGTCAGAAACGGCTCCAGCACCGCCAGCGGCAAGGCGCAAGGGCCATCGCATTGAGCCTGGTCGGGATCGGGATGCGCTTCCAGGAACAAACCCGCCAGCCCCTGCGCCACGCCGGCCTTGGCGAGCGTGAGCACGTCCTGGCGGCGCCCGCCCGCGCTGTCGGCGCGGCCACCGGGCATTTGCAGCGAATGCGTCACGTCGAACAATACCGGATAGCCGAAACTCTTCAGGATCGGAAACCCGAGCATGTCCACCACGAGATTGTTGTAGCCAAAACTGGAACCGCGCTCGCAGAGCAACAGGCGCGTGTTACCGGCTTCCTCGAATTTATGCAGAATGTGGCCCATTTCGCGCGGCGCCAGAAATTGCGCTTTCTTGATGTTGATCATGGCGCCGGTGGCGGCCATGGCCTGCACCAGATCACTCTGGCGCGAGAGAAAGGCCGGTAATTGCAGGATGTCCACCACCTCGGCGGCGGGGGCGGCCTGGGTGGGTTCGTGGATGTCGCTCAACACCGGTATCTCGAATTCACGCTTGATGCGCGCCAGGATGCGCAGGCCCTCGTGCAGACCGGGGCCACGGAACGAGCGGATCGAGGAACGGTTGGCCTTGTCGAAAGAAGCCTTGAACACATACGCCATGCCGAGCTTGTCGGTAACGCGCTTGTAGTGTTCAGCCACTGTCATGGCCAGGCTCTCGGATTCCAGCACGTTCATGCCACCCACCAGCACCAGCGGCAGGCGGTTGCCGAAGCGGAGCTTGCCCAGTGGCAGTGCCTGATCGCGTGCCGTCATTGCGTCACTGTGCCGCCTGGCGCTCGTGCTGGCTGATCGCGGCGCGGATGAAGCCCGTAAAGAGCGGATGCCCATCACGCGGCGTGGAGGTGAATTCGGGGTGGAATTGGCAGGCCAGATACCAGGGATGCGCGAGCACTTCGATCACTTCCATCAACTGGCCGTCCATCGACTTGCCGGTGATGCGCATTCCGTTCGCTTCCAATTGCGGCACGTAGTTGTTGTTGACTTCGTAACGGTGACGATGGCGCTCGACGATCACGTCCTTCTGGTAACAGGCTTTGATCAGCGAGCCCTCGAGCAAGCGGCACTCCTGGCCGCCCAGACGCATGGTGCCGCCGAGATCGGAGGTTTCGCTGCGCTGTTCGACGCCGCCGGTGGCGTTGGTCCATTCGGTAATCAGGGCGATCACCGGGTCGGGGGTTTGCCGGTTGAATTCGGTGCTGTCGGCTTGTGTAAGGCCCAGCACGTTGCGCGCGAATTCGATCACCGCGATATGCAGGCCCAGGCAGATGCCAAGATAAGGAATATGGCGGGTGCGCGCGTATTCGGCGGTCAGCACCATGCCGTTGATACCGCGCTCGCCGAAGCCGCCCGGCACGATGATGCCGTCAACGCCGTCGAGCGCGCCGGTGCCTTCGGTTTCCAGCGTGCTGGAATCAAGGTAGCGCACGCGCACGCGGGTGTGAGTCTGAATGCCTGCGTGTTTGATCGCTTCGATCAGCGATTTATAGGCATCGAGCAGTTCCATGTACTTGCCCACCATGGCGATGGTGATTTCGCGCTCAGGCTTGAGCACCGCATCCACCACGCGCTGCCATTCGCTGAGATCGGCGGGCGGGCAATGCAGGCCGAAGCGCTGCATGATGATTTCATCGAGGCCGGTGGCGTGCAGTAACAGCGGCGCGGAGTAGATCGTGGCGGTGTCTTGCAGCGACACCACGGCAGGCAGTTCCACGTTGGTGAACAGCGCAATTTTGTGGCGCGCGGATTCGGGAATCTCGTGATCCGAGCGGCACACCAGGATGTCGGGCTGAATCCCGATTGAGCGCAGATCACGCACCGAGTGCTGGGTGGGCTTGGTCTTGGTTTCGCCGGCGGTGGAGATGTAAGGCACCAGCGTCAAATGCAGAAACAGCGCGCGCGCGGAACCGAGTTCAACCTTCATCTGCCGCGCGGCTTCGAGGAAGGGCTGTGATTCGATGTCGCCCACGGTGCCGCCGATTTCGACCAGCGCCACATCGGCGTCGCCCGCGCCTTCCATCACGCGCGCCTTGATTTCATCGGTGATGTGCGGAATCACCTGGATGGTGGCGCCGAGGTAATCACCGCGCCGCTCTTTTTTGATCACTTCTTCATAAATGCGGCCCGCGGTGAAGTTGTTGCTCTTGGACATCGTGGCGCGGATGAAACGTTCGTAGTGGCCGAGGTCGAGATCGGTTTCGGCGCCATCTTCGGTGACATACACCTCGCCATGCTGAAAGGGGCTCATGGTGCCCGGATCGACGTTGATGTAAGGATCCAGTTTGAGCATGGTCACCTTCAGACCACGCGCTTCGAGAATGGCGGCGAGAGAGGCGGAGGTAATGCCCTTGCCAAGCGAGGAAACCACACCGCCGGTGATAAAAATATAGCGCGTCATCTACGGCCCATCAGGAGACTTTTTATGAGAACTGCTTTTATGAGAACTGCTTACGAAAACTGCCAGAAAATTACTACGGAAACTGCTTGAAAATACAAGGTGTTCGATGGGCGGCCAGAGTAGCAGAAGGCCCTACGCTCCACAATGCAAATCTGGCCGTTCCCACACCAGTTGCAGCGCGTTTTCGCCCGCCTTCGCCGCCGCGGTTTCGGCTACTGTGAAATCGGCAACCGCGATCAGTTCCGCGCCGCGATAGATCAAGGGCACATAGTCGCGCAGCCACGGTGCGATGCCGCGTTCCTGCAAGAATTTCTTGAGTTCGCGCGTTGGTCTGCCCACCGGCTTGAGGCGTTCGCCGCCCTGGCGAAAGCGCAGGTGCAGCGCCTCGCCTTTGGCGAGCGCAAGTCCGCCGGTTGGCGTCTCTCGCCAGGTCAAACGCCCGAGCGGCGCGGGCAAGTCGAGCGGTGCTCCTGCCACCAGCGTCATTTGCTCTGGCAGCATTGGCAAGGGCGGCACCAGGTACAGGTAGGCGCCATAGCGGCGCAAATCCCCTCCCCTGCCCGCCTCGCCCCAGCGCCAGCAGGGCGCAGCATCTGGCGCGGCCGTGAGGAGCTCGCGTTGCAAGGCATCCAGCAACGTGGCGGGAAGTAGCGGCGCCGCTGGACCGGCCGCATGGCGGTACCAATGCCGCAGCAGATTGCGGCGGCGCGCGGGGCTCAAGGCGGCTAGCGCAGAGAGGCTCAGCATGGTGAGGTGCGGCCCGCGCGCAGTGCGTAAATCCATTTCCGCCAATTCTTCCAACAAGGCCGCTGCCTCCAGGCTGTGTTCGGCACTTTGCTGTATTTGCCGTTCGAGTGCGGGCCAACGCTCTTGGAGCACCGGCAAAATACGCTGGCGCAAAAAATTGCGGGTGTAATGCGGCTCGGCATTGCTGGGGTCTTCGACCCACGTCAAAGCATGTTCTTGCGCATAGTGTGCCAACGCAGTGCGCGGTAAATCCAGCAAGGGCCGCAGCAGCCAGCCGGCGGCGAAGCGCCGCGCTTTTGGCATTCCGCCTAACCCGCGCACGCCGCTGCCACGCAAGAACCGGAACAGCACGGTTTCCACCTGATCCTGACGGTGATGCGCGTGCAGCAATACGCCGCCTTGGGGCAGGTGTTTGGCGAAGGCGGCATAGCGCGCGGTGCGCGCGGTGTCTTCCGAGACGTTGGCGCCACTCTCGTCACTTTCTTCTTTCCCCTCTCCCCCGCCCCCTCTCCCGCAAGCGGGAGAGGGGAGCTTTAGCCCCTCTCCCGTAAGCGGAAGAGGGGTTGAGGAAAGGGTGGCGGAATTCCCAAGCTGCAAACGTTCATAAACGAACGGGACATCCAGCGCCGCGCACACGGTGCGGCAATGTTCGAGCCAGGCTTCGGCCTCGCGTTGCAAGCCATGCTGCACGTGCAGCGCGCTGAGCGGCGCGCGCAAGCCCAGCGTGCGCAGCCTGGCGAAAAGATGCAGCAGCACGGAAGAATCGAGGCCGCCGCTCAGCGCCACCACCACGGCGCTGGCGGTAGCCAGCAGCGGCTCTTGCAGCAAGAGCTGAGGGTCATGCAGAGACCCCGGCAGCGCCATGCTGCTGACGTGAACCCCGGAACCAGATTCCTGGGGAGGAGAAACGCGCGGCTCAGCCGCGGGAGGCGCCATGACTCATCAGACGGCGATAGCGGCGCTCGACCAGATCGTCGATGTTCATGGCCGCAAAGCGCGCCACTTGTTCGATGAGCTGTTCTTTGAGCGTGGCGGCCATGCGCTTCATGTCGCGGTGCGCGCCGCCCAAGGGTTCTGGAATGGTTTGATCGACGATGCGCAATTCTTCCAGACGCGCGGAAGTGACACCCATGGCCTCGGCGGCGAGCGCCTTGTGCTCGGCCGATTTCCACAGAATCGTGGCGCAGCCTTCAGGAGAAATCACGAAATAGGTGGAATATTGCAGCATGTTGAGATGGTCGCACACGCCGATGGCGATGGCGCCACCGGAATTGCCTTCGCCAGTGACAGTGGCAATGATCGGCGTGCGCAGCCGCGACATCACCGCCAGGTTTTCCGCGATGGCCTCGTTGATACCGCGCGCTTCCGAATCAACGCCAGGATAGGCGCCAGGCGTGTCGATCAGCGTCAATACCGGCATTTTGTAACGCTCGGCGAGCAGCATCAGGCGGCGCGCTTTGCGATAACCTTCCGGCTTGGGCATTCCGAAATTACGTTTGACCTTTTCGATGGTGCTGCGGCCTTTTTGGTGGCCGATCACCATCACTGGCGTGCGGTCGAGGTAGGCCACGCCGCCGATCAGCGCCGGGTCGTCGGCGAAATAGCGATCGCCGTGCAGTTCATCGAAATCGGTGAAGATGTGGCGCAGGTAGTCCGCGGTGTAAGGGCGCAGCGGATGGCGTGCCAGTTGCGAGATTTGCCAGGGTGTCAGCGTGCCGAAGATCTTTTCGGTGAGCTTGAGGCTTTTTTCTTGCAGCTTGGCGATTTCTTCGGAAATGTTGAGGCGATTATCCGCGCCCACCATGCGCAGTTCGTTGATCTTGGCTTCGAGATCGGCAATGGGCTGCTCGAAATCGAGATAGCCCAAGCTCATTGTCAACACCAGTTCCTCGGCCTCGGCTGGCGCGGGAGCAGGCTCGGGCGTGGGTGTGGGCGCGGCCATGGTGGCACTGGCAACAGTGGCGCTGGCAGCGCCTGCGTCGTGATTTTCTTCGCCGGTTTCGGTAGTCATCGTCCGTCAATCAATAGTCATCATCAATCAATAGCTGAGCGAGACGGCCGCTTGGCCCAGTTTCTCGCGCAGTTTCAGTAAGAGTTCTTCGCTGGGCGCCACCTGCCACTCGGCGCCCAGGCTCAGCGTGCCACGCACGCCGCCGGTTTCCAAATCCACCAGCACGGGGCAGCCGCCTTCGCGTTGCGCCGCGTATTGTACCGGATCGGGAGCTTGCGTTTCCCACGGCGGCCGCTGTGTGTCTGTGCTGCGATGTTGTGCCAACAGAGCCCGCAAGAAGGCGAGCGATTCTACTGACAATTGAGGGCTATGCAAGGCTAGACGCAGACCGCGGGCGTATTGGCGGCGCGCCTGCTCCAAACTCAGCACGCGGCGGGCGCGCAGTTGCAAGCGACCATCGCCGTTGTAATCGTCCACGCTGACCACGCCTTCCACCAGTACTATCTGATCTTTGCGAATCTGCTCCTGGTATTGCTGATACACCTCGCCATGCAGCGTGGCCTCGATGCGGCCGCTCTGATCATCGAGCGTGAGAATGCAGAGGCGATCGCCGCGCTTGGTCTGAATCAAGCGGAAATCGTGAATCAAACCGGCCACCAGTTGCGGCGCTTTATCCGCCTTGAGCGCCTCGAGGCGGCCCTGGGTCAGTTGTTTCAGTTCGGGCAGAAATTCGGCGATGGGGTGCCCCGAAAGATACAGCCCCAGGGTGTCCTTCTCTTCCTGCAAACGCCGCTGTTCGCTCCAGCGGTGCACGCGGCGGTAAGCGGCGTAGGCGTCGGCGGCTTCCTGTGTGCGCGGCAGAATTTCGCCAAAAAGGTCGGCCACGCCGCTCGCCGCAGCGCGATGGTTCTGCTCCGCCATCTTCACCGCGTCGGCGATGGCGGCAAGCTGTACGGCGCGATCGGCGCCGAATTCATCGCAGGCGCCTGCGCGAATCAAGGCTTCGATGGCGCGCTTGTTCATCTGAGCGGCTTCCACGCGCTTGCAGAAATCGAAAAGATCGCGGAACCCCCCGCCTGCCTCGCGCGCCTGCAAAAGCGCCTCTACCGGCCCCTCCCCCAGCCCCTTGATGGCGCCGAGGCCGTAGACGATGCGACCGGCGTCATCCACGGTAAAGGCATAGCGGCCCACGTTGACATTGGGCGGCAGCACGCTCAAGCCCATACGGCGGCATTCTTCCACCAGGGTGACGATCTTGTCGGTGTTCTGCATGTCGGCGGTAAGCACCGCCGCCATGAAGTGTGAGGGGTGGTAGCACTTGAGCCAGGCGGTTTGGTACGACACCAGCGCATACGCCGCCGAATGCGATTTGTTGAAGCCGTAATCGGCGAATTTTTCCATCAGGTCAAAAATGGCGGAGGCGATGTCGGAAGGGATCTGCTTGGCCGCGGCGCCCGCGAGAAACACCGCGCGCTGTTTCTGCATTTCTTCGGGTTTTTTCTTGCCCATGGCGCGGCGCAGCATGTCGGCGCCACCGAGCGTATAACTGGCCAGCACCTGCGCGATCTGCATCACCTGTTCTTGATACAGAATCACACCGTAGGTGTTTTTGAGCACGCTTTCCAAATCGGGATGCGGATAGGTAACGCTCTTGCGGCCATGTTTGCGGTCGATGAAATCGTCCACCATGCCCGAGCCCAAAGGCCCCGGACGGAACAGCGCCACCAGCGCAATGATGTCTTCAAAATTGCTGGGTTTGAGCCGCTTGATCAGGTCTTTCATGCCGCGCGATTCAAGCTGGAACACCGCCGTGGTTTCGCCGCGCTCCAAGAGTTCATACACCTTGGCGTCGTCGAGCGGAATACCGGTGATGTCGATCGCGGCGGAGCCGGTGTGCGTTTCGTTGAGCATCTTCACCGCCCAATCAATGATGGTGAGCGTGCGCAGGCCGAGGAAGTCGAATTTCACTAGCCCTGCGCTTTCGACATCGTTCTTGTCGAACTGCGTCACCAGATTGCCGCCGCTTTCATCGCAGTACAGCGGCGTGAAATCGGTGAGCTTGGTCGGCGCGATCACCACGCCTCCGGCATGTTTGCCGACATTGCGCACCAGCCCTTCGAGCTGTTCGGCCATCTCCATGATTTCTTGCGCTTCCTCGTCGGCGGCAAGAAACTCCAGCAGCGCCGGTTCGTCTTGCTTGGCTTTTTCCAGCGTCATGCCCACTTCAAACGGCACCAGTTTGGAGAGCTTGTCGGCCAGCGCGTAAGACTTGCCCTGCACGCGGCCCACGTCGCGGATCACCGCCTTGGCCGCCATGGTGCCGAAGGTGATGATCTGGGAAACGGCGTCGTGGCCATACAACTCGGCCACATGTTCGATCACTTTGTCGCGGCCATCCATGCAGAAATCCACGTCGAAATCCGGCATCGACACGCGCTCGGGGTTGAGGAAGCGCTCGAACAGCAGATCGTACTGTAGGGGATCGAGGTCAGTGATGTTGAGCGAATACGCCACCAGCGAACCCGCGCCCGAACCGCGGCCCGGCCCTACCGGAATGCCGTTATCCTTGGCCCATTGGATGAACTCCATCACGATCAAAAAATAACCGGGAAAACCCATCTGGTTGATGATGCCAAGCTCGAAATCCAAGCGTTCCAGATAACGCTGGCGAATCTGTTCCAGATCCGCGTGCGCTGAATCGTAGAGTTTGACCAAACGTTCTTGCAAGCCGCGCAGGCTTTCCTGACGCATGAACGCCTCGATGCTCATGCCAGAGGGAATCGGATAATTCGGCAGAAACGGTTTGCCGAGCACCAGATCCAGGTTGCAGCGGCGTGCGATTTGTACGGTATTTTCCAGCGCTTCGGGAATATCGCTGAAGAGATCGTACATTTCCTGTGGGCTGCGCAGGTATTGCTGTTCGGAATAGAGCCGAGGCCGGCGCGGATCATCGAGTGTGCGGCGATCGTTGATGCACACGCGCACTTCGTGCGCTTCGAACTCTTCGGGTTTGAGGAAGCGCACATCGTTGGTGGCGACC